>NZ_JBHWKU010000018.1:147861-168596 GCF_042730645.1 Streptomyces sp. NPDC059906 | reverse complement strand
ATTTCGAACCCGGAAGCTAAGCCTTACAGCGCCGATGGTACTGCAGGGGGGACCCTGTGGGAGAGTAGGACGCCGCCGAACAATCATTGCGAGAAAACCCCGCACCGGGAACGGTGCGGGGTTTTCTGCGTTTAGGGTCGGTGTATGCGCTACGACCTGGTTATCTTCGACAACGACGGTGTGCTCGTCGACAGTGAGCCGATCTCCAATCGTCTGCTCGCCGGCTATCTCACCGAGCTGGGGCACCCGACGTCCTACGAGGATTCGCTGCGGGACTACATGGGTGGTGCCATGCACCGCGTGCACGATCTCGTGCTGGAGCGGACGGGGCGGCGGCTGCCCCCGGACTTCGACGATGTCTTCCACGGGCGGGTGTTCGCCGCCTTCGAGCGGGAGCTGGAGCCCGTTCCCGGCGCCGTCGATGTGCTGGAGAAGCTCGCCGCGGACGGGGTGGCGTACTGCGTGGCCTCTTCCGGGAGTCACGAGCGGATTCGGATGGGGCATCGCAAGGCCGGGCTCGGCCGGTGGTTCGACGACGAGCGGATCTTCAGTTCCCAGGATGTGGGGCGAGGGAAGCCGGCGCCGGATCTGTTCCTGCACGCGGCCGCGCGGATGGGCGTGGCGCCGGAGCGGTGTGTCGTGGTCGAGGACAGTCCGCTGGGCGTGCGGGCCGCCGTCGCGGCCGGGATGGACGTGTACGGGTTCACCGCGATGACGCCCGCCGGGAAACTCGACGGAGCCACTCGGCTCTTCGCGGACATGGGGGAGCTGGCCGACCTGTTGCGCGGCTGAGGCCTGACAGTAGCTGGTGAAGGGGGACGCGGGATGGTGTGGCTCGGGACTGTCGTCATGGGCGTGACGATGCTGGTCGCGTTCGTGGTGAGTGGCGCGCTGGGGGCGGGGCCCATGGTCCACATGATCGGGGCCGCCGCCGTCACCACGGACGACTCGGTCGACGCGCTCGACGAGGTCCTGGAAGCTGAGAAGAATTCATCTTTGGTTGGATCTACCCACGGGTAAGCCGGGGCCCTACGCTCGCCGCCATGACTGATGTGCTGCGGCGCGGCAGGGCCTCGCTCGCGTTCGGCTTCTTCGCCCAGGGCGTCGCCTTCGCCCTGCTGGTGACGCGTATCCCGGCCATCCAGGACCGGTACGGCGTCTCCGACGCGCTGCTGCCCGTCTTCCTCGCCGCCGTGCCGATCCTGGCCGGGGTCGGGAGTGTGGTGAGCGAGCGCCTGGTGCGACGGGTGCGGCCCAGCCGGCTGCTGCGCTGGTCCCAGCCGGTGGTGCTGCTGGCGCTGCTCGGCGTCGGGGCGGGGGACCGGGTGGCGGTGCTGGCCGTCGCCCTGGCCGTCTTCGGGCTGGCCGTGGGCGCGCTGGACGCGTCGATGAACATGCTCGGTGTGAGCCTGCAACGGGCGTACGGGCGCAGCATCATGCTCGGGTTCCACGCCGCGTACAGCCTGGGCGGGATTCTGGGGGCCTCGCTGGCCTGGGCGGGGGCGCACTGGGATCTGGCGCTGTGGGTGTCGTATCTGCCGGTGGTGGTGCTGCTGTTGCCGGCGGCGCTGGTGGGGAGCCGGTGGTACGTCGACGGGGACCGTGAGGGTGCGGAGCGCGCGGGGACGGGCGAGGGCGAGGGCGGGGGCGGGGGCGGAGTGGGCGCGGGGGTCGGCTTCAAGGTGCTGCTGCCGCTGTGCCTGGTCATGACGTTCGCCTACATCGGGGACTCGACCGTCTCCAACTGGAGCGCGAAGTACCTCCAGGACGTGCTGGGGAGTTCGGAGCAGCTGGCCACCGTGCCGTACAACGTCTACATGGTGACCACGCTGGTGGGGCGGGCCCTCGGGGACTTCGGGGTGCGTCGGTTCGGGGCCGTGGCGGTGGTGCGGGGCGGGGCGGTCGTCGCGGCGGGCGGGTTCGCCGTGGTGGCCTCGGCGCCGGGAGCCTGGGTGGGGATGCTGGGTTTCACCCTGCTGGGTCTCGGGCTGTGTGTGCTGGTGCCGCAGACGTTCGCGGCGGCGGGGCGGCTGGCGGCGGAGAAGGACGGCCGCCCGGGGGCTTCCGACGCGGCGGTGGCGCGGCTCAATGTCTTCAACTACGTCGGTTTCCTGATCGGTTCGCCGTTGGTGGGCGCGCTCGGGGACGCCTGGAGCTATCGCGGGGCGATGCTCGTGCCGATGGTGTTGGTGCTGGTGACGGTCGTGTACGCCAGGTCGTTCGAGGGTCGACCGGACCGATACGGTGGCGGGCATGAGCGGCCGCGCACAGCTGATGTGGGACGAGGCAGTAACGGGCTATGACTTCGGTCCCGAGCACCCGATGGACCCGGTCCGGCTCGCCCTGACGCGAAGTCTGGTCGGTGCCCTCGGGCTCGACCGGGAGGTGGAGGTCGTCGCGGCGCGGCCGGCCGGGGAGTCGACGCTGCGGCTCGTGCACCGGGAGGACTACATCGACGCGGTGCGGACGGCGTCGGCGGATCCGCGGTCGGCGGACGGTTCCTACGGGCTCGGGACGGTCGACGACCCGGCCTTCGCGGGGATGCACGAGGTGTCCGCGCTGATCGCCGGGCAGTCGGTGGGGGCGGCGGAGGCGGTGTGGCGCGGGGACGCGCTGCACGCGGTGAACTTCGCGGGCGGGCTGCACCACGCGATGCCGGGGGCGGCGTCCGGGTTCTGCGTGTACAACGACGCGGCGCTGGCGATCGCGCGACTCCTTGAGCTGGGGGCCGAGCGGGTCGCTTACGTCGATGTGGACGTGCACCACGGGGACGGGGTGCAGGCGGCGTTCTGGGAGGATCCGCGGGTCCTGACGGTGTCGCTGCACGAGCATCCGGCGACGCTGTTCCCGCAGACCGGGTGGCCGGAGGAGACGGGGGCGGACTGCGCCGAGGGGTCGGCCGTGAACGTCGCGCTGCCGGCGGGGACCGGGGACGCGGGGTGGCTGCGGGCGTTCCACGCGGTGGTGCCGGAGGTCCTCGCGGAGTTCCGGCCGCAGGTGCTGGTGACCCAGCACGGTGCCGACACGCACTTCGAGGATCCGCTGGCGCACCTGGCGGTGTCGCTGGACGCGCAGCGGGCGGTGCAGGTGGCGTGTCACGAGCTGGCGCACGCGTACGCCGGGGGGCGGTGGGTGGCTCTCGGGGGTGGCGGGTACGCCGTGGTGGAGGTGGTGCCGCGGTCGTGGGCGCATCTGGTAGGGGTCGCGGCGGGGCGGCCGGTGGAGCCGGAGACGGTGATTCCGGAGGGGTGGCGGCAGGAGGTGTACGCGCGGACGCGGCAGCTGGGGCCGATGCGGATGACTGATGGGCGGTGGCCGGTGTCTTATGCCTCGTGGGAGGCGGGGTACGACCCTGCGGATCGGTTGGATCAGGCGGTGCGGGCGGCTCGGCGGGCGGTGTTTCCGTTGCGGGGGTTGTTGGCGTAGGGGTGGGTTTCCCGGAGGGCGGTTTCTTGGTTGCCCGGCGTTGGTGCTGGGCGGGGGTCGGTGCGCAGCCCGGCGTTGCGGGGTGCCGCTGCGCCCACCCGTGCCGCCCCAGCGGCACGACTGCCCGCAGCTACGGCGAGGGGTGGCGGCTGCCCGCAGCTACGGCGGCTGCGGTTGCCCGCAGCTGCGGCGGCTGCGGTTGCCCGCGGCTGAGTGGTTACGCCGACCGTGCGTAGATTCTCCCGTTTCCTGTTCGCCTCGCAGGGAGACCCGGCAGCATCGGAGGTGTGCTGACCCGTGGAGCTCTTCGGGCTCATCTTCTTGATGTTCGGCTGGCCGGGGTGGTGGCGACCTCTCGGGAGGTGAGTCTGCGGAGTTACCGGTTGTTCGCCGCTCGGGATCCCCGGGTGCTGATCGGGATCGATCCGGAGCGGGACTGGGGGCCGCGGGAGCTGCTCGGGCTGATGGCGGAGAGGTGCGGGGTTTCGGCCGATCCGCGTGATGTCTCGGGCCAGGACGTCATCGACCCGGACCGGACCCTCGCGGCGCTGGACGACTTCGCCGGGCGGCTCGCGGCGGCCGCCGGACGCCGGGCCCCGGTGCTGCTCGGCACCGGGCACCCGCACCGACTGCTCGGCTTCTACGTCGCCTTGGCACAGGCGCTGTCGGCGGCGGGATGTACTGTCCTCACCCCGGCGCAGGGTCGCTCTGTCGACATAACGACCCGGTTCGGTCTACGCACGTACAGCCTCGACTACGTCCGTGGAGTCGCGTTGGTGCGGGAGCCCGGTGCCGGACGCGCCGGTGGTGAGCCCGGCGCGCACACGCACTCGCCGCTGCCGGTTCGGACCGCGCTGGCTGCCGCGGCCGAGGGCGGCGGGCCGCTGCCCGAGTTGGTGATCGGGGACCACGGGTGGGTCTGCGGAGCAGGTCAGCTGGGGTTCGAGGCGATCGGGCCGGCCGATACGGACGATCCCGCGCTCTTCGTGGGGGAGGCCGAGGGGCTCGTGTCCGTCGCCGTTCCACTTGATGACGCCGTGCGGTCCGAGTACTACCGGCCGCTTACCCGCTACGTACTCAATCGGGCGTGTCTGTCACGGTAGGGAAGCGATGGGTGCACCTCTTCCCCATTCGCATCACCCGCCCCTACATTGGGGAGTGAGCACGCAGCGACGAAGAGTCACCGGAAGGGGAAGCCGGTGGCCGTCGAGTGCGGAAGGTTCAGGTGTGTCATGGCTGCAGCTGGCGAGAGGCCTCTGAACGAGGTTCAGTTCCTTACCGTGGCGGAGGTCGCCTCGGTGATGCGCGTGTCCAAGATGACCGTGTACCGGTTGGTGCACAGCGGTCATATGCCCGCGATCCGGGTGGGACGGTCGTTCCGCGTCCCGGAGCAAGCGGTTCACGAGTACCTCCGCGAGAGCTACGTGGGGGTGGAAACGGCCTGACGGCCCTCGATTACACCCTCAGCGCTCGGACCGGTAGGCTGGCCCCTCGTAGGTCGTGTGGGCCCATGGCGCTCACCAACCGAGTGATGAGAAGTGAGCGAGGATAGTCGTGGGCTCTGTTATCAAGAAGCGGCGCAAGCGGATGGCCAAGAAGAAGCACCGCAAGCTGCTGAAGCGTACGCGCGTTCAGCGTCGCAACAAGAAGTAAGCGACGCTGCGCCGTCGGCGTGGTCTGTGGCCCCTCACCGTATTCGGTGGGGGGCCACAGTCGTGTTTTCGTCAGCTGCCGTGTCCGTCGGTCATCACGGGGCAACACCTACCGGCTAAGTTGGCCGGAGCAGGGCTGGAACAGGGCTGGAGCGGGGCGGAAGGAAGGCGCTGATCTTGGGCAAGGTCGTGCTCGTGACCGGAGTGGCCCGGCAGCTGGGCGGCCGGTTCGTCCGGCGCGTCCAGCGTGATCCCGGTGTGGAGCGGGTGATCGGCGTGGACGCCGTCGCGCCCGAGCACCATCTGGGCGGCGCGGAGTTCGTCCAGGCGGACATCCGGCAGTCGGCCATCGGGCGGGTACTGGCCCAGACGCGTGCCGACACGGTGGTGCACCTGGACGTGACGGGCACGCCGCTGGGCAGCGGCAGTCGCGCCTCGGTGAAGGAGACCAACGTCATCGGCACGATGCAGCTGCTCGGCGCCTGCCAGAAGTCGCCGACGGTGCGGCGGCTGGTGGTGAAGTCCAGTACGAACGTCTACGGGTCCGCGCCGCGCGACCCGGCCGTCTGCACCGAGACCACCGCGCCCAAGTCCCTGCCCAGCGGCGGCTTCGCCAAGGACGCGGTCGAGGTCGAGGGGTACGTGCGGGGCTTCGCGCGCCGGCGGCCGGACGTGTCGGTGACGGTGCTGCGGTTCGCCAACATCCTCGGCCCGGCCGCGGACACGCCGCTGGCCTCGTACTTCGGACTGCCGGTGCTGCCGACGGTGTTCGGCTACGACCCGCGGCTGCAGTTCGTGCACGAGGACGACGTGATCGAGGTGCTGCGGGTCTGCGCGGACGAGCCGCGGCGGGGGACGCTGAACAGCGGGACCTTCAACATCGCCGGGGACGGTGTGCTGCTGCTCTCGCAGTGCTCGCGGCGGCTCGGCCGGCCCACCGTGCCGTTGCTGCTGCCGGCGGTCACCTGGGCGGGTTCGCTCGTGCGTACGCTGGGGATGACGGACTTCTCCCCCGAGCAGATCCGGCTGCTCACCCACGGTCGGGTGGTGGACACCACGCAGATGCGCGAGACGCTGGGATTCAGGCCGAAGTACTCGACGGCCGGGGCGTTCGCGGACTTCGCCCGCGGGCGCGGTGCCGGGCTGCTGCCGCCCGGGGCCCTCGCGGGGGCCGTCGACCGGATCGCGGAGCTGTCCCTGCGGGGCAGCGGTCACCTCCCGACGCAGAGCGCCAACTGAGGAGCGCAGCAACGATGGCGGACGCCAAGGTCATTCCGTTCGACGACGACCGGTCGCGGGGGAGCCGCGGCGCGGGGAGCCGGCGCAGGGGCGGCTCGGCCGAGTCGGCGCCGGTGGGCGAGGGGCCGGTGGGCGACGTGCAGCCGCTGCCCGTACGGGGAGCCGCCGCGCAGGACCCGGTACCCGGGCCCGACGAGTCGCCCGAGCCGCGGACGGCGGACGGCGACGGCGACGGCGGCGACGATGGCGGCCAGGACGGGGGCCTGGAGCGCCGCGTCGCGGCCGGCCTGTCCTTCCTGCGCCGCCGGCTCACCGGCGACTACGAGGTCGACGACTTCGGCTACGACGCCGAGCTGACCGACCAGGTGCTGATGTCCCTGCTGCGCCCGGTGTACGAGAAGTACTTCCGGGTCGAGGTGAAGGGCGTGGAGAACATCCCGGCCGAGGGCGGTGCGCTGATCGTCGCCAACCACTCCGGGACGCTGCCGCTGGACGGGCTGATGATGCAGGTCGCCGTGCACGACCACCATCCGGCCGACCGGCACCTGCGGCTGCTGGCGGCGGACCTGGTGTTCGTGCTGCCGGTGGTCAACGAGCTGGCGCGGAAGCTGGGCCACACCCTGGCCTGCGCGGAGGACGCGGAACGGCTGTTGGCTCAGGGCGAGCTGGTCGGGGTGATGCCGGAGGGCTTCAAGGGCATCGGCAAGCCGTTCGGCGAGCGCTACAAGCTCCAGCGGTTCGGGCGGGGCGGCTTCGTCTCCACGGCGCTGCGGCAGGGGGCGCCGATCGTTCCGTGCTCGATCGTCGGGGCGGAGGAGATCTACCCGATGATCGGCAACTCCAAGACGCTGGCGCGGCTGCTGGGCTTCCCGTACTTCCCGCTCACGCCGACCTTCCCGTGGCTGGGGCCGCTGGGCGCGGTGCCGTTGCCGACGAAGTGGACGATCCAGTTCGGTGAGCCGATCCCGACGGACGGCTACGCGCCGGAGGCGGCCGAGGACCCGGTGCTGATGTTCAACCTGACCGACCAGGTGAGAGAGCAGATCCAGCACACGCTCTACAAACTGCTGGTGCAGCGGCGGTCGGTGTTCTTCTGACGGCCGGTACGGCGATGGGGCTGCCCCATCGCCGTACCCGCGCCGTGTCGGCTCAGTCCGCGTCCTCCGCCTCGATGCCCAGGCCGGGCAGGAGGCCCGGGAGGAGGGGCGGGAGGGTGACGTCCGGCTCCGTGGGCGGGGTGTTGCCGCCCACGGAGGGGGAGGCGGTGCCGCTGTCGTCCTTCGGCGGGTCGAGCAGGCCGCCGGTGCCGCCGCCGAGCAGACCGTCGCTCTCGTCGCCGGAGTCGGCGGACTCGCTGGGCCGGCCGGACTGCGAGTGACCGCGCTCGGACGTGCCCTCGTCGCCGGTGCGGGGCGCCGAGGAGTGACCGGAGCCGGGGGTGTCGGTGGTCGTCGAGCCGGAACCGCCCGGCAGACCGTCGTCCCCGCCGTCCTCGTCCTGGGCCGGCGGCCGCGGCAGCATGGACTGCAGCGGGGCCACGTCGTCGTCTATGGCGTCGAACACCGACGACACCTGCTCACTGACGTCCCCGAGCTGCACGGGCAGCCGCTCGCGCAGCGCTCCCCAGGTCTCCCGGTGGGACTGGGAGAAGGCGGAGAGGGCCTGCATGGGGGCCAGCGAGTCGGGATCGTGGGCGTAGGCCGCGCTGAGCAGGCGGTGGCCCTCGGAGGCGTCGTGCCGCATGCCGGACAGGGCGCGGCGGACCTCACCGAGGGACTCGTGGTCGAGGGGGCCGCTGCGGCCGCGCTCCATCAGCCGTCGGGCCTCGCTGAGCCGGGTCGAGGCGAGGTCCAGATAGGCCCGGCCCCGCTCGTCGTTGCCGTCGGCGAGGCCGAGGCGGAAGTCCTCTATGCCGCGCTTGAGGCCGTAGAGCGAGTCGCCGGGCAGGGCGTCCGAACTGGCGGCGGCGACTCCGCCGAAGGCACCGGCGGCCACGCTCACGCTCAGCCCGCCCGCGGTGAGGCCCTTGGCCAGCCGCGAGCGGGGCCGGAACCTGCTCAGCGGGGCCGCCCGATGGGTGCCGCGCGCCCGGCGCTGCTCCGGTACCGACGTGTCCGTCGCCCCGCCGCTCGCGGTGCCCTCCTGCAGCATGGCCTCGAAGGCGGCCACGAGCTGGGCCCGCTGGACGACCTTGACCTCGGGGTCCAGCGCGGGCCGGGGCAGCGTCTCCAGACCATGGGCGAGGGTCACCAGGCGACCCTGCTCGGTCGGTTCCGCGGTGGCCCCGGCGGTCGCCGGCCCTCCGGACTGCTCGGCCGCCGCCCCGGGATCCGACTGCTCCTCCAGGGCCTGGGCGAAGGCGTTCGCCCGCCGGTGTGCCGATACGTTCGCGATCACTGGCGGCACCTCCTCTCGTCATCACGGTCGACTCCCCAGGGGGTCCTGAGGGTTGCACGCCCCGGTCGGAACCATCCGATCGGGTGATCGGAGTCGGCCAGGGAGTGACCACAGGGAGCCTGCATCCCGCACAACGAGCGGCGCGGCACTTGGGTTACGGACGGCGGATGATCGGACGGCGGACTCAACGGACTTTCACCAGGGGTGACTTGGGAAATGCGAAGGGTGAGCACCCCGGCGGCGTCTCTCAGCGGGCGTCGTCGGGGAGCAGCCGGGCGAGGGTGCGCACGGCCCGGTACTGGAGCGTCTTGATGGCGCCCTCGTTCTTGCCCATGACCCGGGCGGTCTCGGCGACCGAGAGGCCCTGGAGGAAGCGCAGGGTCACGCACTCCTGCTGCTGTGGGTTGAGCCGTCGTACGGCGTCCAGCAGGGCGGCGTTGGAGAGGGACTCGAGGACGGAGTCCTCGGGGGAGCGCTCGACCTCGTTGGCGTCGAGCATCTCGCCGGTGGTGACCTCGAGGCGGAAGCGGCTGGACTTGAAGTGGTCGGCGACCAGGTTGCGGGCGATCGTCACGAGCCAGGCGCCGAAGTCGCGCCCCTGCCAGGTGAAGGTGCCGATGCGCCTGAGCGCCCGCAGGAAGGTCTCGCTGGTGAGGTCCTCGGCGGTGGCCTTGCCTCCCACGCGGTAGTAGATGTAGCGGTACACGGTGTCGCTGTACTGGTCGTAGAGCCGGCCGAAGGCGTCGGCCTCGCCGGCCTGGGCCCGCTCGACCAGCTCCATCATGCGGGCGCTGTCGCTGTCCGCCGCCGGGCGGCGGTGGGTGGTGGCGGCGGCCCCGGACGAGGACGACCGCGCTCGTCTGCCGACGGCGGCGCTTCCTTCGGCCAGTGCGTAGCACGGACCGGCGGGCACGGCGGCCGCGGCGAGGGCGGGGACGGCATACGCGGTGGGGACGAAGCCGCGCAACAGGTCTTGGGCTGATTTGACCGTTGCGCGCAGCGTAGCCAGGCCCGAGGCGTCAACCCCGACGTGTGGGTACACGGGACTCCCAGAGGCAGAGCTTCCATCACGTGCAGTACGGAACCATTCACCCGTCGTAGCGAAGGTGGGGTACCGGAATGCGTCTGAGGAGAATAACGCTTCGTGCAGGCCCTGCTACGCCCAGTTGCTCAAATCATCGATTACGTCGCTTCTGTGCCCGATTGACGCTCGATCAGATGCGCCAGAATGATCGCTTGGTGACCGGAACGGTTCGGATTCCTGGTGACTACAGAGCGTGTTGTGGCCGATGTGAGTACAGGGGACTGGAGAGCCCGTCCGGGGGGTACGTCATCCCGATTGGGTCGCCGTATGGGTCAACGGCCGGGTCAACAGCCGGGTCAACGGCCGGGTCAACAGTCGGGTCAACGGCGGCGGCGGTGCAGCGCGATGGCCGCCGCGGTGCCGCCCGCCACCGCCCCGACGCCCGCGGCCGCGGGGATGCCGACCTTGGCGGCCTTGCGCCCGGTGCGGTAGTCGCGCAGCCGCCACTCCAGCTCGCGGGCGTGCTTGCGCAGCTTGGAGTCCGGGTTGATGGCGTACGGGTGTCCGACCAGCGACAGCATCGGGATGTCGTTGTGCGAGTCGCTGTAGGCGGCGCAGCGGGACAGGTCCAGGGCCTCGGCCGTGGCCAGCGCCCGGACCGCCTCGGCCTTCGCGGGGCCGTGCAGCGGCTCGCCGACCAGCTTGCCCGTGTAGACGCCGCCGATCGACTCGGCCACCGTGCCGAGCGCGCCGGTCAGGCCCAGGCGGCGGGCGATCACCTGGGCGATCTCCACCGGGGCGGCCGTGACCAGCCAGACCTTCTGTCCGGCGTCCAGGTGGGCCTGGGCGAGGGCGCGGGTGCCGGGCCAGATCCGCTCGGCCATGTACTCGTCGTAGATCTCCTCGCCGATCGACTTCAGCTCGGAGACGCGGTGGCCCTTGACGATGGAGAGCGCGGAGTCGCGGGCGTCCTGCATGTGCTCCGGGTCCTCGAACCCGGCCAGCCGGAACCAGGCCTGCTGCCACGCGAAGCGGGCGAGGTCGCGGGTCTCGAAGAACTTCCGCTTGTACAGGCCCCGGCCGAAGTGGAAGATCGCGGCGCCCTGCATGACGGTGTTGTCGAGGTCGAAGAACGCGGCCGCGCGGTCGTCGCCGTGGACCGGGAACTCCGGTTCGGCGACACCGGAGCCGGGGGCGGTTTCCTGGGGGGTCTCGGCGATCTCGGCGGCTTCCGCGGACTTGCGGGCTGCCTCCGCCGAGGCCTCGCCTGCCAACACGCTCCGTGCCGTGGCGGAGCGCCTACGGGGAGTGAGCCATCGAAGAGCGGCCATGCCAGTGAGCATAGCCAGCTTGTTCGGATGCTCAGGAGCCGACGGGTTCGCAGGCCGTGAACTCCGGGCGGCGGCGCCGTTAAGCGGCCGCGCTCCGAGGGCTCGACCGCGGTCCCGCCCTCGGTCCCGCCCTCGGTCCCGCCCGCGATCGCGCCCACGATCACGCCCGCGCGCGCGAGAATGGCCGGCATGAGTCCCCTCTTCCGCCGGAAGCCCACGCAGCCCCCTGAGCACTCCGAGAACCATCTCGTCACCCTCATTCGCAAACCCGGCTGTCATCTGTGTGATGACGCACAGCTCGTCGTCGAGAAGGTCTGCGCGGAACTCGGCGTCCCCTGGGAGGGGAAGGACATCACCGAGGACCGCGGGCTCCACGACCAGTACTGGGAGCAGATTCCGGTCGTGCTGGTCGACGGCCGGCAGCACACCTTCTGGCGTGTGAACGAGGAACGGCTGCGCAAGGTACTGACCGATCAGTACAAGTAGTCCGTATGGTCGCTTAGGATCGATGGCGACCAGGTCTCGGGGGCGTTGATCGTGAGGAGCGTGTACGGCTTTGCCCCCGATGAGTGAGGAACGAGGGTACGTATGTGCCGGTTCCCGTTCCGTGCGCCGGGGGCGCGTGACCCCGGTCACGTTGGCCAGGCAAATCGGACACCATCTTTGTGCACGCGTTCACAAAGACATAGCCTGCATTCGACGGGGCGGTCATGTAGGGACGTATGACCGCCTACAGCCCCGCTCTACCCGCAGGAGCACCGTGGCAACTGGCCGAGCACACCGACCGGCGACCCGCAGCCGAGGGATTCCCGAGGCCACCGTCGCCAGGCTTCCGCTGTACCTCCGCGCACTGACCGCGCTCTCCGAGCGCTCGGTGCCCACGGTCTCCTCCGAGGAACTGGCGGCCGCCGCGGGGGTCAACTCCGCGAAGCTGCGCAAGGACTTCTCCTACCTCGGCTCCTACGGGACCCGTGGTGTCGGCTACGACGTCGAGTATCTCGTCTACCAGATCTCGCGCGAACTCGGCCTCACCCAGGACTGGCCGGTTGTGATCGTCGGTATCGGCAACCTCGGTGCCGCGCTCGCCAACTACGGCGGTTTCGCCTCCCGCGGCTTCCGCGTCGCCGCGCTCATCGACGCCGATCCGGGAATGGCCGGAAAGCCCGTCGCCGGCATCCCGGTGCAGCACACCGACGAGCTGGAGAAGATCATCAAGGACGACGGTGTCTCGATCGGCGTGATCGCGACCCCCGCCGGCGCCGCCCAGCAGGTCTGCGACCGCCTCGTGGCCGCCGGTGTCACCTCCATCCTGAACTTCGCGCCGACCGTGCTGAACGTCCCCGAGGGCGTCGACGTGCGCAAGGTCGACCTCTCCATCGAGCTGCAGATCCTCGCCTTCCACGAGCAGCGCAAGGCGGGCGAGGAGGCCGCGGCCGACGGCGCCGCACCGCCCGTCGCCGCCCGCAAGCAGCAGCACTCCACCGGCTCCGCCGACCAGGGACCCGACGGGGACGTACCCGCCGTGATGCCGGCATGAGCCTCCTCGTCGTCGGGTTGAGCCACCGCAGCGCGCCGGTCAGCGTGCTGGAGCGGGCGTCCCTGAACGCGGACGCGCAGCTCAAGCTGCTCCAGGACACGGTCGCCGCCGAACCGGCCGCCGAGGCCGCGGTCCTGGCCACCTGCAACCGCATCGAGCTGTACGCCGACGTGGACAAGTTCCACGCCGGTGTCGCCGAGCTGTCCACGCTGCTCGCCCAGCACAGCGGCGTCGGCCTGGAGGAGCTGACCCCCCACCTCTACGTGCACTACGAGGACCGGGCCGTCCACCACCTGTTCTCGGTGGCCTGCGGGCTGGACTCGATGGTGGTCGGCGAGGGGCAGATCCTCGGCCAGATAAAGGACTCCCTGGCCCGCGCCCAGGACCTGCACACCGCCGGACGGCTCCTGAACGACCTGTTCCAGCAGGCGCTGCGGGTCGGCAAGCGCGCCCACCACGAGACCGGCATCGACCGGGCCGGGCAGTCCCTGGTCACCTTCGGCCTGGAGCAGTTGTCCGCCGGGGCCGACGTCGAGCAGTGGGCCCGGGGCAAGAAGGCGCTGGTCATCGGCGCCGGTTCGATGTCCTCGCTGGCCGCAGCCACGCTGGCGCGGGCCGGGGTCGCCGAGATCGTGGTCGCCAACCGCACCTTCGAGCGCGCCGAGCGCCTCGCACTCCTGCTCGAAGAGCAATATGGACAACGTCTCTCCGAGGGCGACGACACGGACGTGCTGGCCCGCGCGGTACCGATGGGCTCGGTGCCGGGCGAGCTGACACGTGCCGACGTGGCCGTTTCCTGTACGGGCGCGACCGGGCTGGTCCTCACGGCCGACTCCGTGGCGGCGACGGTGGAGGGCCGCACCGGCGCGCCCGCCGTCGAGGACACCGCCGTACGGGATACCGCCGTACGGGAGACCGCCGTACGAGAAGCCGCCGTACGGGAAGCCGGCGAAACGCCACTGCCGGGTGCCGGGAGCGCCGCCGACGAGAACTGCCCCCTGGACCTCTCCTCCGTGTCCTCCGTCCCCGCCGGCTTCTCCGTCATGGGCGAGGCCGCCGTGGCCGGCATGGACGCCGCGACGCTCGAGCAGCACGGCGCGTGGGCCGCGGGCGGTACGGCGGTGGACCGGACGCGCGAGACGGGCCGGAGCGGTCCGGAGGCGGACGCCGAGCTGATCGGCGCGCTCGCCGCGACGGCGACCCGCGTCGGCCGCATCCCCGAGCGCCGCCGCCCGGAACCGGTCGTCGAGGTGCCGCGCCCCGAGCCCGTGCTCTTCCTGCTCGACCTCGCGATGCCGCGGGACGTCGACGCCGCCGTGCACCGGCTGGCCGGGGTCCGCCTGGTGGACATCGAGTCGCTCGCCGACGCCTCGGCCGACGCACCGATGGCCGCCGACGTCGACATGGTCCGCCGGATCGTCGCCGACGAGGTCGCGGCCTTCGGCGCCGCCCAGCGCGCCGCGCACATCACGCCCACCGTGGTCGCGCTGCGCAGCATGGCCGCGGACGTCGTGGCCGGCGAGATCGCCCGCCTGGAAGGGCGGCTGCCGGCGCTCGACGACAAGCACCGGGCCGAGATCACCCAGACCGTCAAGCGTGTGGTCGACAAGCTGCTGCACGCGCCGACGGTGCGGGTCAAGCAGCTCGCCGCCGAACCCGGCGGTGCCGGGTACGCGGACGCGCTGCGCACCCTGTTCGACCTCGACCAGGAGACGGTGGCCTCCGTCTCCCGCGCCGAGAACAGCACTGAGAAGAACCGAGGGCCGGCATGACTGAGAAGGCACTGAGGCTGGGGACCAGGCGGAGCAAGCTCGCCATGGCCCAGTCCGGGCAGGTGGCGGACGCCGTGAGCCAGGTGACCGGTCGGCCCGTTGAGCTGGTCGAGATCACCACGTACGGCGACACGTCGCGGGAGCACCTGGCGCAGATCGGCGGCACGGGGGTGTTCGTCGCCGCGCTGCGCGACGCGCTGCTGCGGGGTGAGGTGGACTTCGCGGTTCACTCGCTCAAGGACCTCCCCACCGCGCAGCACGAGGGCCTGGTCGTGGCCGCGATCCCGGAGCGCGAGGACCCGCGGGACGTGGTCGTCGCCCGGGACGCGCGCAAGCTGACCGACCTGCCGCGCGGGGCGCGCATCGGCACGGGCGCGCCGCGCCGCATGGCGCAGCTGAACGCGTACGCCCGCACCCACGGGATGGAGATCGAGACGGTCCCGATCCGGGGCAACGTCGACACCCGCGTCGGATACGTCCGCAGCGGTGAGCTGGACGCCGTCGTACTGGCCGCCGCCGGGCTCAACCGGGTCGGCCGCATCGACGAGGTGACCGACTTCCTGTCGGTCGACACGGTTTTGCCGGCCCCCGGCCAGGGGGCACTGGCGGTCGAGTGCGCGGCGGACAACGCCTCGCTGATCGCCGCGCTCGCCGAGCTCGACGACCCGTTCACGCGGGCCGCCGTAACGGCCGAGCGATCACTGCTCGCCGCCCTGGAGGCCGGTTGCAGCGCACCTGTGGGGGCGCTGGCCGACCTTCTGGCCGACGGGCAGACTGTCAAGGAAATGCGCCTGCGCGGCGTCGTCGGCACGACCGACGGCTCGACGCTGGTGCAGCTGTCCACCACCGGTCCCGTGCCCGAGACGCACGAGGCGGCGCTGGCACTCGGTCGCGAACTCGCCACCGAGATGCTCGCCCAGGGCGCGGCCGGTCTGATGGGGGAGCGAGCACATTGAGCCCCACCACCCTTCCCGCCGGTCCGGAACACGGGCACGTCACCTTCCTCGGTGCCGGACCCGGAGATCCGGGACTGCTGACTCTGCGCGCCGTCGAGGCGCTGGCGCACGCGGACGTCCTCGTCGCCGAGCACGAGGTGCTCGACGTCGTACGCACGCACGCGAAGCAGGGCGTGTCGGAAGTGCACACGGATGCCGATCCGTCGGATCCGGGCACAGGCGCGCCCCAGCTGAAGGTAGTTGACGGTGCGTCAACGCCCCTCGGTGCCCCCGCTGTGCGGGATGCCGCACATCTTGTCATGGAGGCCGCGCGGGGCGGCAGGCGGGTCGTGCGTGCGGTGACCGGGGACCCCGGGCTCGACGCGTACGCCGCCGAGGAGATGCTGGCGTGCGCCGCGGCCGGGGTGCCCTTCGAGGTCGTCCCGGGCATCGCGAACGCCGTCGGCGTGCCCGCGTACGCCGGTGTGCCGCTGCGGGACGCCCAGGGCGCGGACGTGCGCTTCGTGGACGCCCGTACGGCGTCGGACCGCTGCTGGACCGAGGTGGGCGCTTCCGACGGCACGGTGGTCGTGTCGACGACGCTCGACTCGGTCGCCGCGGCGGCCGGCGAGCTGGTCTCGGCGGGCCGCAAGCCGGACACCCCGCTGACGGTGACGATCGCCGGTACGACGACCAGGCAGCGCACCTGGTCCGCCACCCTCGGCACGGTCGCCCAGACCCTGAAGCAGGCGAAGGTGCTGCCGTCCCCGGACGGCGGCCGCCCGGTGATAGCCGTGGTCGGCGAGCGCAGTGCCTCCGCCCGGCGCGACCAGCTGTCGTGGTTCGAGTCCAAGCCGCTGTTCGGCTGGAAGGTCCTCGTCCCGCGCACGAAGGAGCAGGCGGCTTCGCTCTCCGACCAGCTGCGGTCCTACGGGGCCGTCCCGAGCGAGGTCCCGACCATCGCGGTGGAGCCGCCGCGCACCCCGCAGCAGATGGAGCGGGCGGTCAAGGGCCTGGTGACGGGCCGCTACGAGTGGATCGCGTTCACGTCGGTCAACGCGGTGAAGGCGGTCCGCGAGAAGTTCGAGGAGTACGGCCTCGACGCCCGCGCCTTCGCGGGCATCAAGGTCGCCGCGGTCGGCGAGCAGACGGCCAACGCCCTCATCGCCTTCGGCGTGAAGCCGGACCTGGTGCCGAGCGGCGAGCAGTCGGCCGCCGGTCTCCTGGAGGACTGGCCGCCCTACGACCCGGTCTTCGACCCGATCGACCGTGTCTTCCTGCCCCGGGCCGACATCGCCACCGAGACCCTCGTCGCCGGTCTGATCGAGCTGGGCTGGGAGGTCGACGACGTCACGGCCTACCGCACGGTGCGCGCCTCGCCGCCCCCGGCCACGACCCGGGAGGCCATCAAGGGCGGCGGCTTCGACGCGGTGCTCTTCACGTCGTCCTCCACGGTCCGCAACCTGGTCGGCATCGCGGGCAAGCCGCACAACGTCACGGTGATCGCCTGCATCGGCCCGGCGACGGCCAAGACGGCCGAGGAACACGGGCTGCGCGTCGACGTGATGGCTCCCGAACCGTCCGTCCACAAGCTGGCGGAGGCCCTGGCCGACTTCGGCCTGCGCCGCCGGGCGGCGGCGTTGGAGGCGGGAGATCCGGTGACCCGGCCGAGCGAACGGCGACCGGGGTCGCGGAGACGGCGGTCTTCGACCTGATGCGAGACGGGGCGTCCCTGGTGACAGGGGCGTCCCGTTGTCATTTCGGCCACCGCGACCGACGACCGGCTCCTCCAGGGCCACTGACTGGCCGCACCCTGCTGCGTCATCCACACGTGGCGCAACAACTCGGGTCGAGGACGTCCGCGTAGACGGGTCAGCACATACTTGGCAGCCACCCGCGCTGGACAGCCCGCACGCCCGCTTCGAAGCGGCTGCGTGCGCCGAGGCGCTCCATGAGGTCCGCGGCGATACGGCGCGCGGTGCGCTGGGAGACGCCGAGCCGCTTGGCGATGGCCTCGTCGGTGAGCCCTTGGGCCAGCAGCCTGATGGTGGTGCTTTCCTGCCCCGTCAGACCGTGAGCGTCCTTCACGGCCTGCTCGCCGAGCGGCTTGGCGGAGGCCCAGACGACGTCGAAGAGCGCACACAGGGCGGTCAGCGTCCCCTGGCCGGTCAGGACGACGGCACCGGCGGTCGTGTCCGCGCTGCTGATCGGGATGAGGGCGGTCGTCCGGTCGGCGATGATCATGCGTGTGGGCAGTGCCGCGACGGTGCGGACCTGACCCCCGAGACCTGCCAGCCAGTTCGCGTGGTCCACCGTGGGCTGGTGATTGCGCACACTGTCCAGGTAGACCGTGCGCATGGTGACTCCGCGTTCGATGACTTCACGGTTGAGCGGCCTGGAGGCCTCCATGTTCGCCGCGGTCTGCGCGCCGTCCGGGGCGAAGGTCATCACCTCGTCGCGCAGGGATCTGCTCAGGACGCCTATCCGGTCCCGGACGGCGTCGAGGCCGACCAGTTGCTCCACCCCCGGGCTGGTCGCCGGACGCAGTTCGGTGTACTCGGCGATCAACTGGGCGGCTGCCGCACGCGAAGCCTCCACACGCTGTTGCTGAACGGCTAGTTCAGCCTGTTGTCGGGCTATCAGGATCTCCATGCCGAGGCTCGCCGACACGGCGCGCAGACGGCCCTTCTCCTCCCCCGACGGACGGACCAGAGCCAGTTCGCTCAGCCGGTCCAAGGCGCCCCGAACGTCCTCCTCGCTGCACCCGACCTGCTCGACGAGCCCGGCCACGCCGTCCTGGGGGCGGGCCAGCATCGCCCGGTACACAGACTCGGCCACAGCGTCCAGGCCCAATGCGGCAAGCATACGCAGAACCTCCATGAAACCCGCCACTTACGAGATATCTGTGATCATGCCATGAACAGTTCACGCAATTCCCTGCTGACGGGACGTGGCCGAAAGCGGACACGGCCGCTTCGGCCCTCCCCGTTCCTCTGGCGGGCGGGCCCTGGACTTGTCACCTTCGGCGACATGTACCTGATCCACGTGCACCTGGCCCTGCCCGAGGGCGCGCTCCTTCCGGCCGACACTCGCCAGGCGATCGCAGCCCACGTCGACGAGGGCGACGGAGTCGAGCACGTGTCCGTCCATCCCCATGCCGTGCCGTGTCCTGTCGTGGGGCTCTACCTCCTGGCCGAGTCGCTGGAGGAGGCCGAGGCGCGGGCCTTGGAGGTGTGCCGACGCGCTGTCGGCCGTTCCCCTCACTGGGTCGGATGGGAGGTCGTGGGCGCCGGTGCGCCACTCGTCGCCCCCTACTACGACCGGTTGCTGTCCTCATCCGGCCTGGACTGGCCGACGGTGGACGCAACGGTCCATGACCGATTCAGTCCTGAAGGTTCCTCTTCTCCCGCCGCCGACCAGTGACGAAAGTGGAGATCGCCCGCCGGGGAACCTCCGACGGGTCGGGCAGGTGCGAGCGTCACCGCGGGACGCGCACCGGCACCACGACACAGCAACTCCTCAACAGAAGGACCTGGTCATGACATTTCCTCGTGCGGGCCGGACCGCCGCGGTCGTCCTCCTCGGCCTTGGCGCCGTCTTCCTCGGCCAGACGGCCACCCCCACCGCCTTCGCCGCGACCGCCGGCCCCGCCGTCGTGGTCCAGGTCACCCAGTCGGCCGCCGCCGGCCCCAACGCCGACCTCGGCTGGCAGTAGTTCAGCCGCCGTCCGCTCGCAGAACAGAAGTTCCTACCGACACCCGGCACGGCTCAGCCATGCCCACAACCAGAAGGACACCCATGTCCGTGCACGCCATGACCAGCCGTCGCTTCAGCATGGCCTCCCTCGGAACCCTGGTCGTCGCGACCGTCATCACAGGCTTCCTCGCGGTCCCGGCCCATGCCGCCACACCGCAGCAGGAGATCGCCGCCACCGCGACCGCCGAGAACGGGAACGGTCCCTGCGCACACGGCGGCTACGACAGCGGCTTGAGCCAGAACAGCAGCTGCGACGGTTACGGCGGCCAGTCCCACGCCTGGTGTGCGGACTTCGTCGGCTGGGTGTGGGCCCGCCACAACGTCGCAGGGCTGGGCATGCTCACCGATGCTGCCGCGAGCTTCTACAGATACGGCGAAAAGTACGGAACGAAGAGCAATACACCGCACGTGGGTGATGCCGTGGTCTACGGCTACTCCAATGGCTGGGCCCAGCACGTGGCGCTGGTCACCTCCGTCAAGGACGGCGTGGTGACCATCACAGGGGGCAACCAGGGACACAGCCAGCACTCCGAGGGCATCGTCAGCACCAACAGCACCACCCAGTACGCGGTGGGCAGCGCCCCCTGGGGACAGCGCATCAGCGCCTACATCTCTCCCAAGTTCCAGAAGGCGGAACCGCCCAAGGTCACCCTCCAGGGCCTCCCCGGCACCTCCGTGACCGGAGTCGCCTCACTGTCGTCCTCGGTCACCGCGGGCACCTACGACATCGCCACTGTCGAGTACTACCTGGACGGCGAGAAGATCGCCACGCGGAGTACCGCGCCGTACGGCTACTCCTTCGACACGAGCCGGGTTCCGGACGGGAAGCACACCCTTTCGGTCGAGGTGACCGACACCATGGGGAACACCGGTGGCGACCGGCAGCAGATCATCACCTCCAACGGAGACTCCGGGTCCACCTTCAACGCCGACTTCAACGGTGACGGCAGGTCGGACGTGGGCGTCCTGTACGACTACGGTCAGACGGCCGACGGCACCAACCACACCGCCCTGTGGACCTACCTGAGCACCGGTACGGGCTTTGCCAGCCCGGTCAAGGTCTGGGACAACATCGACTCTGGCACCGGCAGCTGGAACTGGGACCGTTCCAAGGTCACCTCCGGTGACTTCAACGGCGACGGCAAGACCGACGTCGGCGTCCTCTACAACAACGGACGCCAGCAGGACGGCACCAACCGCACCACCCTGTGGACCTTCACCAGCACCGGCACCGGTTTCAACAAGCCCGTCAAGGTCTGGGACAACGCCGACGCCGGCAGCGGCAGCTGGAACTGGAACCGCTCCAAGGTCACCTCCGGTGACTTCAACGGCGACGGCAAGGACGACGTCGGCGTCCTCTACAACAACGGACAGCAGCAGGACGGTGCCAACCGCACCACCCTGTGGACCTTCACCAGCACGGGTAGCGGCTTCGGCAACCCGCTGCGCAGGTGGGACAACACCGAGACCGAGGTGAAGAGCTGGAACTGGGACCGCTCCAAGGTCACGTCCGGTGACTTCAACGGTGACGGCAAGTCCGATGTCGGGGTTCTGTACGACAACGGGCGGCAGCAGGACGGTGCCAACCGCACCACCCTGTGGACCTTCACCAGCACGGGTAGCGGCTTCGGCAACCCGCTGCGCAGGTGGGACAACACCGAGACCG
>NZ_JBHWKU010000018.1:0-147766 GCF_042730645.1 Streptomyces sp. NPDC059906 | reverse complement strand
GTCCGAGGTGAAGAGCTGGAACTGGGACCGCTCCAAGGTCACGTCCGGTGACTTCAACGGTGACGGCAAGACCGATATCGGCGTCCTCTACAACAACGGACAGACCGAGGACTCCCGGAACAAGTCCGCGCTGTGGACCTTCACCAGTACGGGTAGCGGCTTCGCCAACCCGCTGCGCAAGTGGGACTCGGGCTCCGGCAGCTGGAACGCCGACGCCAGCAAGCTGACCGCGGGCGACTTCGACGGTGACGGCAGGACCGACATCGGTGTTCTCTACGGCTACGGCCAGGACGCGGACGGAACCAACCGCACGGGCCTGTGGAAGTTCACCAGCACCGGCGCCGGCTTCAACAACCCGGCCCTGGCCTTCGACAGCGATGACTTCACCAGCTGGAACTGGAAGGCCAGCAAGCTCGCCTGACGGTCTTCGACCACCTGCTGGGGCGGCGGCCTCCCGCCGCCCCAGCGGTATTCCACATCCCCAGCCCGTGAAGGATCCTCGATGCCGACCCACCCCGCACGAATTCGCTCGGCCGCCACCGTCGTCCCTCTGGCCCTGCTCGGTGCTTCCGTTCTTCTTCTGCCTGTCACCGCGAACGCCGCTTCGGTGAGCACGTGGGACAAGGTCGCCGAGTGCGAAAGCAGTGGCAACTGGAGCGCCGACACCGGCAATGGCTACTACGGCGGCCTGCAGTTCAGCGCTCAGACCTGGCAGGCCTATGGCGGCACGCAGTACGCCGCCCGTGCCGACCTGGCCACCAAAAAGGAACAAATCCTCATCGCCGAAAAGGTGCTGGCCGGCCAGGGCGAGGGTGCCTGGCCGGTCTGTGGGCCGAGAGCCGGACTGGGGTCCGACCACGTCGATCCCTACCCGTCGCCGACACCGCCCGTCTCCCGGGTCACCGGGCCGGAGGCAGGCGCGGTACTGACCGGAGAGGTCACCCTCACGGCCAATGTCACCGACGAAGTGGGCACGCCGACCCGCACGTCCTTCTACATAGACGGTGACCTGGTCGGTACCGACAGCGGGGCCGGTCCCTCCTACGCCGTCAGGCTGGACACCACCACGCTGCCCGACGGCCCGCACACCCTCACCGTCACGGCCGTGAACGACGCGGGTCAGACCGGGCCCCGCTCGGACGCCAGTAGCTTCTTCACCGCCAATCGAGCGACAGCGTCCCGGACCACGGGTGACTTCAACGGTGACGGCAAGGACGACGTCGGCGTCCTCTACAACAACGGACAGCAGCAGGACGGCACCAACCGCACCGCCCTGTGGACCCTCACCAGTACGGGCACCGGCTTCAACGCGCCCGTCAAGAAGTGGGACAACGTTGACGCTCGCGGCGGCAGCTGGAACTGGGACCGTTCCAAGGTCACCTCCGGTGACTTCAACGGCGACGGCAAGGACGACGTCGGCGTCCTCTACAACAACGGACAGCAGCAGGACGGTGCCAACCGCACCACCCTGTGGACCTTCACCAGCACGGGTAGTGGCTTCGGCAACCCGCTGCGCAGGTGGGACAGCACCGAGACCGATGTGAAGAGTTGGAACTGGGACCGCTCCAAGGTCACGTCCGGTGACTTCAACGGTGACGGCAAGTCCGATGTCGGGGTTCTGTACGACAACGGGCGGCAGGAGGACGGTGCCAGTCGCACCACCCTGTGGACCTTCACCAGTACGGGTAGTGGCTTCGGCAACCCGCTGCGCAGGTGGGACAACACCGAGACCGAGGTGAAGAGTTGGGATTGGAACCGTTCCAAGGTGACCGCCGGTGACTTCAACGGTGACGGCAGGGACGATGTCGGGGTTCTGTACGACAACGGGGGGCAGGAGGACGGTGCCAGTCGCACCACCCTGTGGACCTTCACCAGTACGGGTGGCGGCTTCGGCAACCCGCTGCGTAGGTGGGACAACACCGAGACCGAGGTGAAGAGTTGGGATTGGAACCGTTCCAAGGTGACCGCCGGTGACTTCAACGGCGACGGCAAGACCGATATCGGCGTCCTCTACAACAACGGACAGACCGAGGACTCCCGGAACAAGTCCGCGCTGTGGACCTTCACCAGTACGGGTAGCGGCTTCGCCAACCCGCTGCGCAAGTGGGACTCGGGCTCCGGCAGCTGGAACGCCGACGCCAGCAAGCTGACCGCGGGCGACTTCGACGGTGACGGCAGGACCGACATCGGTGTTCTCTACGGCTACGGCCAGGACGCGGACGGAACCAACCGCACGGGCCTGTGGAAGTTCACCAGCACCGGCACGGGCTTCAAGGCGCCCGTCGTCGCTTGGGACAGCGACGACTCCGGCAGCTGGAACTGGTACCGAAGCGACCTCGTCTGACCTCACGAAGGGAAACCACACAATGCGCGGAACCGGACGGCGCCGACTCGCGTCGGTCGCGGCAATGGCCGCCTCACTGCTGTTCGCCCTGTTGCCGCACGGCACGGCGAACGCGGACACTCCCTCCCCGAGCACCTGGCCCGCGCCGCGGTTCATCAGCTACAACCTCTGCGGTGCCGCGGCCGGCTGTCCCACCAAGCCGGGAAACAACCCCACGAAGAAGAACGCCTGGCGCGACCAGGTCGTGCATGCCATGGACTACTGGGACGCCGACGTGGTCATGTTCCAGGAGGTCTGCTACGGCCAGTACGCACTGTTGCGCGACCACCTCGCCGACCGATCGAGCACCCCGTACACAGCTGTGTGGGGAGCGACGCTCAATGGCATCGGCAACTGCACCCAATGGGGCAGCGACCAGCGTTTCGGCCTGGCGATGTTCGTCAAGGGCGACGCGACTGTCTCGGGCCGCACCATGACCATGCTCTACAACGACCCCGACGTGAACGACGAGCAAAGAGGTTTGCTCTGCGCGGACGCCGAGGTCAGAGGCCGGACCGTCCGCGCCTGCGATACGCACCTCGACTGGCGCGGCGACACTCCGGAAGAGCAGACACACCAGATCTACCGGCAACTGGAACCCCTGACCCGCAAGATGCCCGTCGTCCTCGGTGGCGACTTCAACATGACGCCGACCGCCACACCACTGAGGTGGCTGTACAACGACAATCAGGGCATCGGGCCGTTCCGCGAGGTCGACGAGACCGACAAGGACTACTTCGGCGGCCACTGCGCCGGATACGACAACTGCCGTACCGGAGAGAACACGGTGGACGGCCAGTGCGAGGACACCGCCGCGGCCAAGAAGATCGACTACATCTTCGTCAGCGACCAGCACTTCACCTCCGTGCGCGGTGACGCGGCCGCCTGCTCCAACCCGCCACTCTCCGACCACCGCCTGCTGCGGGGAGCCGCCGCCTGGTCCTGAGGCGCCGGGACCGAGCGGGGCTACGGGCGACCCGGCGGCCGGTGCAGCCCCGACAGGTCCATCCGCGGGGCCGGCGGGAGCGGCCCGGGCGGGGTCGCAGGGGTGGCCTGGAAGGACTGGAAGAGGTAGGTCAGGAGGCGGTGGGCGGCGGGGACGGCGGTTTCGGGGGGCTGGGAGGCCAGGCCGCTCACGGCCAGGAGGAGCAGGGGGATGTCGGCGGGGGAGAAGTCCTCGCGGAGCCGGCCCGCGTCGCGGGCGCGCCGGACCAGGTGGGTCAGGCGCTCCTCGGCGCAGGCGCGTTCCCGGTCGTAGTCCAGGGATGCCGGGAAACCGGCCATGAACACCGTCTCGAAGCCGCGGTCGGTGACCAGCGTGGTGCACACCTTGTGCAGGAGCGTGTACAGGCCGTGTCCCGGGTCGGGGTCGGCCAGGGCCTCGTCGAACGCGGTCGCGCACACGGCGAGCTGGTCGTCGAAGGCCGCGGCGACGAGGGACGAGCGGGTGGGGAAGCGGCGGTAGAGGGTGGCCACGCCGACGCCCGCCCGGCGGGCGACCGCGCTCATCGGGGCGTCGACGCCCTGGGCGGCGAAGACCTCGCGCGCGGCCTCCAGGACGCGTTCGCGGTTGCGGCGGGCGTCGGCCCGCAGCGCGTCCGGCCCAGGGACCGCCTCGGTGGTGTGCTCCGCGGGCTTGTGAGAGGGCTGGTCAGGCATGTTTCTCACTTCCGGGTTAAGTGGAGGGTGTCGTCCACTTAGGTGTCTAACGTGAGGTTAGCAGCGGATGCGGGCCTCGTCTCCGCACTTCCCGAACGCGACGCGGACCCCGAGACATGGGTGCGAGACATGGGTGCGAGATATGGGTGCGAGACATGGGTGAGATGAAGGCGGTTCTCTTCGACCGGTACGGGCCTCCCGAGGTGCTGTACGTCGGACGGCGGCCGGTGCCGGACATCGGACCCGACGAGGTGCTGGTGCGGGTGCGCGCCGCCGGGGTCAACGGCGGCGACCTGCACGACCGGACGGGCAAGGTGCGGCTGGTGACCGGCCGGGCCTTTCCCAAGGGGTGCGGCATCGACTTCGCGGGGGAGGTGGCCGAGGTCGGCGCCTCGGTGCGCGGGGTCCGGGAGGGCCGGCGGGTGTGGGGGCTGCTGGGGCGCCGTACCGGCAGCATGGCCGAGTACGTCGCGGTCAGCCCCCGGCGGATCGCGCCCGCCCCCGACAACCTCACGCCGGAGGAGGCCGTCTCGCTGATCGCGGGCGCGACCACGGCGCTGACCGCGCTGCGCGACAAGGCCGGCCTGCAGCCCGGTGAGCGGCTGCTCGTGCGGGGCGGGAGCGGCGGCGTGGGCAGTGTCGCCGTGCAGGTGGGAAAGGTGCTCGGGGCGCGTGTCGTCGCGCTCGCGGGCGGGCGGAACCTCGACTTCGTGCGGGGGCTGGGCGCCGAGGAGGCGCTGGACCACCGGACGACCGCGCTGTCCGCGATCGGCCGCTTCGACGTCGTCCTCGACACCGTCGGCACCGAGCAGGCCCGGGTGCGGCGGCTGCTGGCGCCGGGCGGGCGCATGGTCGCCGTCGCCCCCGACCTCGACCGGCCGCTCGGATGGCTCGGTACCGTGCTCGGTTCCGTCGTCCACGGGAAGGGGCGCATCCGCTTCTTCAGCGGCAATCCCGACGGCGCGCTGCTCGCCGAGGCCGCCCGGCTCGCCGAGCGCGGTGACATCGTCCCCGTCGTCGACACCGTCCACCCGCTCGACGGGGTCGCCGACGCCCAGCGGGCCCTGGCGGCCGGGGGCGTGCGGGGCAAGCACGTCGTACGGGTGCAGTAGGTCCGGCAACCGGCGGCGGGCGGGCCCGCGTTGACAGGGGGCGGGCCGGTGCGTGTAATGAGGGTGGTGCCGCGTGGCGCCGGTCAAAGAGCAGTGGGCCGACCGGCGACCGGGCGAGCACCCTTCCGTCAAGGGGTACGTGATGCGTTCACACTCCGCGCCCTGATTCCGAGTTCGCGACGCAGCGCTTGCGCACGCTTGCGCACGTCGACCTCGTCCCTCGTTCCTCGCACGCCGCGGCGCATGCCGTTGCCGCGGCCTGCCGTCCTGGAGACACCGAACCCGTATGCCCACATCGTTCCACTCGTTCCACCAGTCCGTCATCGACGAGTTCCGCGCCAACGAGGGGAAGGTCGGCGGTCCTTTCGAGGGCGGGGACCTGCTCCTGCTGACCACCACCGGCGCCAGGTCGGGCGCCGCACGGACCACCCCGCTCGGCTACGTCCGCCACGGGGACTCCCTGATCGTCGTCGGGTCCAACCTCGGAGGGCCGCGACACCCCGGCTGGTACCACAACCTGCTCGCCCACCCCGCGGTCCGGGTGGAGGTGGGCACGTCGAGCTTCGAGGCGCTCGCGGTGCCCGCCGAGGGGGCCCGGCGCGAGGAGCTGTTCGCGCACGTCGTGCGGGCGGCGCCCGGCTACGGCGACTACCAGGCCGGCACCGGCAGGCAGCTGCCGGTCGTGGTGCTGGAGCGGGCCGAGCCCGAGGGGTGGGAGGGGCCCCGAGAGGTCCGTACGCTCGCCGACAAGCTGCTGGAGGTGCACACCTGGCTGCGGGCGCAGCTGCGGCAGGTGCGGGCCGAGGCCGAGGCCCACTTCGCGTCCCCGGGGGCCGTCGGTGCGCCGCCGGGGCTCGGGCTGCAGATCAGGCAGCGCTGCCTGGCGTTCTGCCAGGCGCTGGAGTTCCATCACGAGAGCGAGGACGGGCACCTGTTCCCCGGGATCGCCCGGCACCATCCCCACCTGTCCGGTGTCTTCGACCGGCTCGCCGACGAGCACCGTGCGATCGCCCGCGTCCAGGGCGAGCTGGCGGTGCTGACGGCGGGCATCGCCGTCGCCGAACCGGACCGCTTCCGGGCCGAGGTGGAGGAGATGTCGGCGCGGCTCAACGCGCATCTCGACTACGAGGAGGAGGTGCTGCTGCCGCTCCTCGCCGACGTCCCGTGGCCGCCGGCCGGACCGCCCGACACTCCCTAGGGTCTGTCCGACTCCAGCAGCTCCTTGAGCCGGGTCAGGTCGGCGGCGACCGTGCCGGCGTCGCGTTCGAAGTCGGCGTCGGTCGTCCCCGGCCGGCGGCGGACGGTGAAGACCACCTCGCTCCCGGTGCCGTCGGCGAGCACGCGGACCGGGTTGTGGACGGTCTCGCCGGAGGGGAGCGTGACGTGGTGGTCGACCACGCCCAGGTCGTTGGGAGGGACGAAGGCGATCGTGACCCGGCCCATGGGGGAGGACGGGGCGACCCAGTGGTCCGCGCTCTTCTCGACGCGGGGGCCGAGGCCGTGGGCCCACGCGGGCAGGTTGGCCGGGTCCGAGGCGTAGGCGTAGACGTCGGCCGCGGTGCGGTCGATGTGGATGCCGAGGTGGCGGGACTCCTCGCCGGTGCTGTTCATGGCAGCGACGGTAGCGAGTCGCCTGGGCCGTGCGCTTGAACGAATCGGACGGCCCGAGCCCGGCCCCGGGGGAGAGTCCCCCTTCGGCGGCCGGGCCGGCCCGGGCCCGACTTCCCGTCGGCAAAGGCACGGGCGGGGCGGGCGTAGCGTAGGTGGTATGACGACGTACGGATCCTTTCCCGGCACCCGGCCCCGGCGACTGCGGACCACCCCCGTGATGCGTCGGATGGTCGCCGAGACCCGGCTGCACCCCGCCGACTTCATCCTCCCCGCGTTCGTCCGCGAAGGCGTCGGCGAGCCGGTGCCGATCGCGGCGATGCCCGGTGTCGTGCAGCACACGCGGGACACGCTGAAGAAGGCCGCCGCCGAGGCGGTCGAGGCCGGGGTCTCCGGGATTATGCTCTTCGGGGTGCCGGAGGACGGGAAGAAGGACGCCGCCGGGACGGCGGGGACCGACCCCGACGGGATCCTCCAGGTCGCGCTGCGGGACGTGCGGGCCGAGGTCGGGGACGAGCTGCTCGTGATGTCCGACCTGTGCCTCGACGAGTTCACCGATCACGGACACTGCGGGGTGCTCGACGCCCAGGGGCGCGTCGACAACGACGCCACGCTCGAACGGTACGCCGAGATGGCGCAGGTCCAGGCGGACGCGGGTGCCCATGTCGTCGGGCCCAGCGGGATGATGGACGGGCAGATCGGCGTCGTCCGCGATGCCCTCGACCAGATCGGGCGGGAGGACGTCGCGATCCTCGCGTACACCGCCAAGTACGCCTCCGCCTTCTACGGGCCCTTCCGCGAGGCCGTCGGGTCCTCGCTCAAGGGCGACCGCAAGACCTACCAGCAGGACTCCGCCAACGCGCGGGAGTCGCTGCGGGAGTTGGCGCTGGACCTGGAGGAGGGCGCCGACATGGTGATGGTCAAGCCGGCCGGACCCTACCTCGACATCCTCGCCAAGGTCGCCGAGGCCTCGGACGTGCCCGTCGCCGCCTACCAGATCTCCGGCGAGTACTCGATGATCGAGGCCGCCGCCGAGAAGGGGTGGATCGACCGCGACCGGGCCATCCTGGAGTCCCTCACCGGGATCAAGCGGGCGGGCGCGCGCAACATCCTGACGTACTGGGCGACCGAGGTCGCCCGCACACTGCGCTGAGCGACCGGTGCCGGCCCTTCACACAAGGGGTGCGGGGCGTGCGGGGGTGCGTACCCCTTCAGTACTCGAGCGCGTTCGAAGCGTCGGTCTGCCAGTAGGTGACCGTCAGCGCGGTGTCCACGTACACGCCGCCGGAGGGCAGCTTGACCGTGGCGATGGAGCCGTCCTCGAACGGGATGGTGAGGGTGTTCGCGTCGTAGCCGTTCTCGCCGCTGCCGTCGCCGGACGACAGGCGCACGCCCGCGTAGCCCGACTCGCCCGGGGCCAGCGTCGTCAGCGACTGCGGCTTGCTGGACTCCGCGACCGGCGGCACGGACTGGGCCTCGCCGAAGCGCGCCGCCGGGTACGGCGGCAGCGCGCACGTCGTCGAGCCGGTGTTGGTGGCGGTCAGCAGCAGGTGGTTGATCGGGCGGGGGGCGTTCGCCGCGGTGATCCGTACGTCGGACGCGGAGCACTCGCCGGGGACGTCCGAGTCGGAGTCGTCGGTTCCGGCGTCGGACCCGGAGTCGGAACCGGACCCGGAGCCCGAGGCGTTGTCGTTTCCGTTGGAGCCGGCGGTGCCGGTCGTGCCGGTCGACCCCGTGTCGCCGGTGCCTCCGGCCGGGTGGGGGCTGTTCCCGTCCGCCGGTGCGGAGGTGGCGGACTCGGGCGCCGGGGAGCCCGTGAGCTCGTCGCCCTCGCAGGCCGTGAGGGAGAGCGCGGCCAGCGCGACCGTGGTGGCGGCGAACAGGCGGGTACGGGTGATGCGGCGTGCGGACATGGCAGGTCCCCCTGGGAAAGTGGCAGTTGAGGCGAGCCGCTCGACCGTTCACCGGGAGCGGCTGCTTGGATGACCACAGCTTGCGGCCCTGATCGTCCCGGCCGCCAGCGATGGGGGAGCATGCGGGACGATGGGACGCCAGAAACGCTCTGACCTGCGGGAACAATGTCCCTCTGGGATGCGGTACGGGGATGCGAGGAGAGGGAGGAACGGTGGCGGGGGACGACTTCGCGGGACTGCTTCGGGAGCTGAAGGAGCGGTCCGGACTCAGTTACGGGGCACTCGGCAAGCGGCTGCACATGAGCGGCTCGACCCTGCACCGGTACGTCAGCGGGGAGGTGGTGCCGGTCGAGTTCGCGCCCGTCGAACGCCTCGCCCGCGTGTGCCGGGCGACGCCCGAGGAACTGCTCGAACTCCACCGCCGCTGGATCCGCGCGGACGCGCTGCGCGGGGTGAAGAAGGAGGAGACCGAGGGCGACGCGGGTGGTGCGGGCGTCGCGGGCGATACGGGCGTCGCGATCGATGCGGGCGATGCGGGTAGCGCGGGCGATAAGGGTGGTGCGGTCGGGGAGGGCGCCGAAGGCCCGGTCGCACCGCCGGCCCAGGATGCACAGCCGGCCCCGGAGACACCGTCGGCCCCGTCGGCCCCGAACGCCACACCCGCCCCGGGCGCCACACCCACCCCGAACGCCACACCCGCCCCGGGCCCCGCACCGGCACCGGGTGCCCCGCGTGCCCTCGCTCTCGGTGCGCCGTCCGGCCCGGCCCGCCGTCGGGTCCCGCGCGCCGCGCTCTACGCCGCGTCCGGCGTCGTCGCCGTCAGTGCCGCCGTGGCGCTCGTGGCGAACCTCGTCTCCGGCCCCGACGAGGACGGCGGCCACGGTCCGGCCGGGGCCGTCGCACAGACCTCCGCGTCGGTGTCCGGGACCGCGACCCGGCCGGCGTCCCCGAGCGCGAGTGCCGCCACGTCCTCCCCGTCCGCATCCGCGTCCCCCTCCGGGCCCCCCTCCGCGTCACCTTCCCGCCGGGCCACCGCCACGCCGAGCCGCGAGGCACCCGCCGACGGTCCCCTGTTCACCGTGTCCACCACCCCGTACTACTGGGACGTGCCCTGCGACCACGCCTTCCTGATCGACCGCAGCCCGAAGAACGTGCCCAAGCCGCCGCCCCAGCAGGACGCGGTCGGCTGGGCCACCCCCCTCAACGCGGTCTCCGCGAACCGGCAGACGGTCGTCCTCACCGTGCAGGGCACCGGCCCGGAGACGGTGGTCCTGGAGGACCTGCACGTCAGAGTGAAGAGCAGCGGACCGGCGCTGGACTGGAACCAGTACGTGATGGGCAACGGCTGCGGCGGCCAGGTGCACATCACGGCCTTCGACGTCTCGCTCGACCTCGGCACGCCGACCGCGACGCCGATCGGGGGCCAGCGGGACTTCCCGTACAGCGTCAGCGAGTCCGACCCCGAGGTCTTCCAGGTCAACGCGCACACCAGCGGCCACGACGTCAGCTGGGAGCTGGAACTGGAGTGGTCCAGCGGCGGCCGGCACGGCACGACGCGCATCGACGACAACGGCAAGCCGTTCCGCACCAGCGCCTCCCGGGACGACTCCTACTACGCCTACCCCCTAGGCAGCGACGCCTGGGAGCCGGTCGAGGGCGGCTGACCCGGACGGCTGACCCGGACGGCCTCGGCGGGGCAGCGGCAAGTCCGGCCGGGGGATAGGTTGTTGACCATCAAACCGGTTCGCTTCCTCAGGCGACATCCGAAAGGTGGGACGCCCATGCCCGGTGACGCCCTCAGTCAGGACCCCGCGGAGCTGCGGAGGAGGATCGACAGCAGCAAGGCGCACCCGGCCCGGGTCTACGACGTCTTCCTCGGCGGCAAGGACCACTACCCCGCCGACCTCGCCGCCGCGGCCGCCGGGCTCGCCGCCAACCCGCGCGGCTACCTCGACGTACGGCACAACCGCGACTTCCTGCGGCGCGCGGTGACCGCGCTCGCCCGCGAGGACGGCATCCGGCAGTTCCTCGACATCGGCACCGGCCTGCCCACCGCCGAGAACGTGCACCAGATCGCCCAGCGCATCGCGCCCGAGTCGAGGGTCGTCTACGTCGACAACGACCCGGTCGTGCTGGCCCACGCCCGCGCCCTGCTCACCAGCGGTCCCGAGGGGCGTACGGACTACATCGACGCGGACCTGAAGAGCCCGGCGCGGATCCTCGAACAGGCCGCCGCAACCCTCGACTTCGACCGGCCCGTGGCGCTCTGCCTCGTCGCCATCCTGCACTTCGTCGAGGACGAGGAGGCGTACCCGATCGTCCGCGAGCTGATGGACGCGCTGCCCGCCGGCAGCCGGCTCGTCCTCAGCCACCTCACGGAGGACCTCAACCCGGAGAACATCCGCGCGGTCCAGCGGACGTACACGGAGCGGGGTTTCACCTTCGTGCTGCGCTCGCGCAAGGACGTCGAGCGCTTCTTCACCGAGGCCGGTCTCGAGCCGGCCGAGCCGGGGGTCGTCCCGGTGCACCACTGGCGGCCCGACCACGCGGCACCGGTGCCGGAGCAGCCGGAGGAGTCGTACCTGGCCGACCTGGACGACATCGAGAAGGTCCGCTACCGGGACATCAACGACGTCACGGACGCGGACATCAACGTGTACGGCGGGCTGGGCGCCAAGGGCTGACGGTTCGGCGGCCGCGCGGCCGCCAGTCGTACGGGTGTCCGGATCGCGGAAAGTCGCCTGTAGACGGCACCCATTTCCTTACGCTGCGCACATGACCGTGACTGAGAACGCGCCCGCCGCCACCGCTCCGCTGCCGCCGCTCGCCGCGCGGGCCCGGTCGATCGGCGGTTCGCCCGTACGGGACATCCTCGCCGTCACCGCCCGCCCCGAGGTGATCAACTTCGCGGGCGGGCTGCCGGCCCCCGAGCTCTTCGACGCGGAGGGCATCGCCGCCGCGTACCGGGACGTCCTCGCCGAGACGCCCGCGCGGGCCCTGCAGTACTCCACGACCGAGGGCGAGCCCGCCCTGCGGGCCGCCCTTGCCGCCCGCACCTCGGCGCGCGGACTGGCCACCGGCGCCGACGACATCCTCGTCACCACCGGCTCGCAGCAGGCCCTCTCGCTGCTCGCCACCGCCCTGCTCGAACCCGGCGACACCGTCCTCGTCGAGCGCCCCTGCTACCTGGCCGCGCTCCAGGCCTTCGGCTTCGCGGGCGCCGGGTGGTGTTCATGCCCGGGGACGGGAGCGATCCCCGGGCGCTGAGGAACTGGTGGTGCGGGAGCGTCCATGCTGCCGGTCCCCACCTTCTCCAACCGTTCCTGGAGGCTGATCAGAGGCGAGTCTGCTCAGCCGCACACCCCGAACGGTCTTGGGTGCACTGGTCCCCGGCGTACTCGACCCCTGGGCGGCGACATGCATCGTGTGCGTGGTCCGGTCCAGGGAGGCCAGTTCCCTCACGGCCTGGTCAAGTGGGTACGGACAGAGGGCGACGGAGAGGCCCCAAACCTTCTCTCCGGAGGAGAGGGGGCTCCGCACGCTGGCTCCGTTCCCGGTGTCCCAGATCGCACGGTCACGTTAACCCGATCAGCCCAGCGCCCCGCAAGCCCGCGCCCGAGCTATCACACGATCGAGTTAGCAGGCCGTCGACCTGCACACCCCACCGTCAACCAGCTCGCCGCCGCTCGCTACCTGGCCGACCGGGACCTGGACGCCCACGTCGCCCGCGTCGCCGCCGTCTACCGCGAGCGCCGGGACGCCATGCTCGCGGGCCTCGCGGACGCCCTCCCGGCTGGGTCGGTGTGGACCCGCCCCGAGGGCGGCATGTTCCTGTGGGCGCGGCTGCCGGACGGGTACGACACCACCGCCCTGCTCCCCGAAGTGGTCCGGCACGACGTGGCGTACGTCCCCGGAGCCCCCTTCCACGCCGGCGAGCCCGACCGCGCCACGCTGCGGCTCTGCTTCGTCACCCAGACACCGGACGAGATCGCGGAGGGGCTGCGGAGGCTGGGGGAGGGGCTGGCGGTGGCGCGTCCGGCGACGTAGGCCGCGCCGTAGGACCAACGGCGGAGGGCGCGGCTGCCGTCGCCGCACGTACACGGTGATGCCATGTCTGACAGCGCCCGGACGACGACACCCTTCTCCCTGGACGCCTACCTCGAACGCATCGGCTGGGAGGGCGGACGGCGGCTCCGCGGGAGAGGCTTCCGGCGGGGCCGGGGCGGGCCGCGCGTGCGCAACACCCGCAGCGCCTTCCAAGTGTGCGGGCCGAACATGCCGTCCACGACGAGCCCGTGCCGCTGGAGGGCGGCGCACCGCATGTTCGCGTCCGTGCCGTGTCCCGGAGGTGCTCAGAGTCGCTCGGGCGTCCGGATGCCCAGCAGGGCCATGCCCCGGTGCAGGGTACGGGCCGTGACGTCGCACAGGAAGAGGCGGTTCTCCACCTGCTCCGGCGTCTCGGCCTTCAGCACGGGGCACTTGTCGTAGAACGTCGTGTACAGCGACGCCAGCTGGTACAGGTACGCGGCGAGCTTGTGCGGGGCGTACTCCGCGGCCGCCTCGAAGACGGTGGTGCCGAACGCGTCCAGGTGCAGGCCCAGCGCGCGCTCCGCCCCGTGCAGCTCCAGCTCCGGGTGGGCGGCGGGGCGGACCTCGCCGGCCTTGCGCAGGATGGACCGGATACGGGCGTAGGCGTACTGGAGGTAGACGCTGGTGTCGCCGTTGAGCGAGACCATCTGGTCCAGGTCGAACTTGTAGTCGCGGTTCGGCGACGTCGACAGGTCCGCGTACTTCACGGCGCCGATGCCGACCTGCGCCGCCCGCTCCTGGATCTCGTCCCCGGTGAGGTCCCGCGCCTTCTCCCGGACGACCTCGGCCGCCCGCTGCACGGCCTCGTCCAGCAGGTCCTCGAGCCGCACGGTTTCGCCCGCACGCGTCTTGAAGGGCTTGCCGTCCGCGCCGAGCACCGTGCCGTAGGCCATGTTGTGCGCGGTGACCTCGTCGCCGAGCCAGCCGGCCCGGCGGGCCGCCTCGAAGACCATCCTGAAGTGCAGCGACTGGCGCACGTCGACGACGTACAGCAGCGTGGTGGCGTGCAGGTCGGTGACCCGGTTGCGGATCGCGGTCAGGTCGGAGGCCGCGTAGCCGAAGCCGCCGTCGGCCTTCTGCACGATCAGCGGCACCGGCTGGTCGTCCTTGCCGCGGATCTCGTCGAAGAAGACGACGAGGGCTCCCTCGGAGCGCACCGCTACGCCCGTCTCCTCCAGGATGCGGGCGGTCTCGGGCATGCCGTCGTTGTACGCGGACTCGCCGACGATCTCGTCGTCGCGGATCTCCATGTCGAGCTTCTCGAAGACGGAGTAGAAGTAGACCTTCGACTCGTCCACGAACTGCTGCCACAGCTCGAGCGTCTCCTTGTCGCCGGACTGCAGGGCGACGACCCGCCGCCGGGCCCGCTCCTTGAACTCCTCGTCCGTGTCGAAGACCGCGCGCGAGGCCTTGTACACCCGGTTCAGGTTCGACATGGCCTGCTCGCCGTCGACGTCCCCGGCCGGGGCCAGCTCGCCGGGGTGCTCGAACAGGTACTGGATGAGCATGCCGAACTGGGTGCCCCAGTCGCCGATGTGGTGCCGGCCGATCGTCTTCTCGCCGGTGAAGTCGAGCATGCCGCGCAGGGCGTCGCCGATGACCGCGGAACGCAGGTGGCCGACGTGCATCTCCTTCGCCACGTTCGGCTGGGCGTAGTCGACGACCGTGGTGCCCGCGTCCTGCTTCAGCGGCACGCCGAGGCGCTCGCCGTCCGCGAGCCGCGCGGCCAGGTTCGCGGTGATCGCCCGGTCGGCGACGGTGATGTTGAGGAAGCCGGGTCCCGAGACCTCGACGTCCTTGATCAGCTCGTCACCGGTGGTGATCCGCGCGACGACCTCGGCCGCCAGCTCCCGCGGGTTGGCCTTCGCCTTCTTGGCCAGCGCGAGGATGCCGTTGGCCTGGTAGTCCGCCCGGTCGCTTCGTCGCAGCAGCGGGTCCGCGCCGGCGGCCTCCGGCCGGGTGGCCGTGAGGGCGGACGCGAGGTGCTGCTGGACGGAGTCGCTGAGGGACGTGACCGAGGCCATGGAGTGGCTGCCGTTCTGCTCGGGTTCCTGGAAGTGGTACAGAAACCGAGTATCCCACGCGGTGAAAAGCGGTTTTCGCGGATGCGGGCCGGGCTGGGAGAATGAAGCGGTCAGCCGTGGGACCGTACCGGCTGTCTTCGGAGCGGTTCCGGAGAAGAAATCAGAGAAGTTTCAGGGAAGAGGACGTGCCGATCGTGGCTCAGAGCACAGAGACCACCGACTGGGTCTCCCGTTTCGCGGACGAGGTCATCGCCGAGTCGGAGCGTCGTGCCCCGGGCGCGAAAACATCAGTCGCTACCGCTCCGGGCGGTGTCGTCGTCGCCTCCGGACTCTCCCCCTCCGGCCCCATCCACCTGGGCAACCTGCGCGAGGTCATGACCCCGCACCTGGTCGCCGACGAGGTGCGCCGCCGCGGCCACGAGGTGCGGCACCTGATCTCCTGGGACGACTACGACCGCTACCGCAAGGTCCCGGCCGGCGTCCCCGGCGTGGACGAGACCTGGGCCGAGCACATCGGCAAGCCGCTCACCTCCGTCCCCGCCCCCAAGGGTTCCCCGCACCCCAACTGGGCGGAGCACTTCAAGGCCGCGATGACCGCCTCGCTCGCCGAGATGGGCGTCGAGTTCGACGGGATCAGCCAGACCGCGCAGTACACCTCCGGCGTCTACCGCGAGCAGATCCTGCACGCCATGAAGCACCGGCGGGACATCGACGCCATCCTCGACCAGTACCGGACCAAGCCGAAGACGACCGGCAAGAAGTCGCAGAAGCCCGTCGACGAGGCCGAGCTGGAGGCCGCCGAGGGCTCCGGCGCCGCCGCCGAGGACGACGGCAGCTCCGGCTCCGCCGGGTACTTCCCGTACAAGCCCTACTGCGGCAACTGCGAGAAGGACCTGACCACGGTCACCGCCTACGACGACGACTCGACCGAGCTGACCTACGCCTGCACCGCCTGCGGCTTCTCCGAGACCGTGCGGCTGAGCGAGTTCAACCGCGGCAAGCTGGTCTGGAAGGTCGACTGGCCCATGCGCTGGGCCTACGAGGGCGTCGTCTTCGAGCCCAGCGGTGTCGACCACTCGTCCCCCGGATCCTCCTTCCAGGTGGGCGGGCAGATCGTCGGCATCTTCGGCGGCGAGCAGCCGATCGGCCCGATGTACGCCTTCGTCGGCATCAGCGGCATGGCCAAGATGTCCTCGTCCAAGGGCGGCGTGCCCACCCCGGCCGACGCCCTGAAGATCATGGAGCCGCAGCTGCTGCGCTGGCTGTACGCCCGCCGCCGCCCCAACCAGTCCTTCAAGATCGCCTTCGACCAGGAGATCCAGCGGCTCTACGACGAGTGGGACCGCCTCGACGCCAAGGTCGCCGACGGCAGCGCCCTCCCCGCCGACGCCGCCGCCCACGCGCGCGCCGTCGGCACCGCCGCCGGTGAGCTGCCGAGGACGCCCAGGCCGCTGCCCTACCGCACGCTCGCCTCCGTGGCCGACATCACCGCCGGGCACGAGGACCAGGCGCTGCGCATCCTCGGCGAGCTGGACCCGGCCGACCCGATCGCCTCGCTGGACCAGGCCCGGCCGCGCTACGACAAGGCCGAGGCGTGGATCAACACCCAGGTCCCCGCCGACCAGCGCACCATCGTGCGCCAGGAACCCGACGCCGAGCTGCTCAAGTCCCTCGACGAGCCGAGCCGGCAGTCCCTGCGGCTGCTGCTCGACGGGCTGGCCGACCACTGGTCCCTGGACGGGCTCACCCACCACGTCTACGGCGTCCCCAAGGTCCAGGCGGGCTTCCCGGCCGACGCCACGCCCAAGGAGCTGCCGCCGGAGATCAAGACCGCCCAGCGGACGTTCTTCGCGCTGCTCTACCACCTGCTCGTCGGCCGCGACACCGGCCCGCGCCTGCCCACGCTGCTGCTCGCGGTGGGGCAGGACCGGGTGCGGGCCCTGCTCGGGGAGTAGGACCGGCGGTACTTCACGGCGAAGGGGGGCGCCCGGCGAACACCGGGCGCCCCCCTTCGCCGTACTCGCGCCCCTAGGCGATGTGCTCCTCCTGGAGCTCCCGCATGTGGCGCTCGCTGAACGCCTTCACCATGCGATCGGCCTCACGCGCGGCCAGCGGCACCCCGAAGGTCGCCTCCACGTCGCCCCGGAACTGGGCGACCGTGGGATAGCTGCCGTCGATCGACTTCCGGAAGACCGTGTAGTAGTCCTCCTCGGTCGGTGGCGGCTCGGCCGCGTTGGCACCCTCGCCCAGCTCGCGGGTGCGGCCCGGCACGACCGGTATCGGGAAGCTGCCCGTCTCCTCCGGCGAGGGCTCCTGCAGCGGGGGCTCCTCCTCGTACTGGTCCCGGTACTGGTCGGCCTGCTGCTGCTCCTCGTACCACTGGGCGTACTGCTCGCCCGGGTCGTAGCTGGGGTCGTAACCGCCCTGGTAGGCGACCTGGCGGGTGTTGAACCAGGGGCTCTGCTCCGGGCCGTCCTCCTCCCCGGCACCGTGCGGCGGCGGGTCCTCGGGCCCGGACCGGTCCTGCGGCCCGGACCGGTCCGCGGGCCGGGGCCGGTCCGCCTCGGGGCCCTTGACCAGCTCGGCGCGCTGTTCGCCCGCCGGGGCCTGCGGGTCCGTCTCCTGGAGCTGCCGCGGCACCGGCGGGAGCAGGGCCGGTTCGATGCCCGCCGCCGCCAGCCCGGCGGGGCCGGTCTGCGCGAGCGGGACGCCGTAGCGGGCCAGCCGCAGCGGCATCAGGGACTCCACGGGCGCCTTGCGGCGCCAGGCGCGCCCGAAACGGGACCGCAGCCGGGCCCGGTAGACCAGCCGCTCCTGCTCCAGCTTGATGACCTGCTCGTAGGAGCGCAGCTCCCACAGCTTCATGCGCCGCCACAGCAGGAACGTCGGCACCGGCGAGAGCAGCCAGCGGGTGAGGCGGACACCCTCCATGTGCTTGTCGGCGGTGATGTCGGCGATCCGGCCGATCGCGTGCCGGGCGGCCTCCACCGACACCACGAACAGGATCGGGATCACGCCGTGCATGCCCACGCCCAGCGGGTCGGGCCAGGCCGCGGCGCCGTTGAACGCGATCGTCGCCGCCGTCAGCAGCCACGCCGTCTGCCGCAGCAGCGGGAAGGGGATGCGGATCCAGGTCAGCAGCAGGTCCAGGGCGAGCAGCACACAGATGCCCGCGTCGATGCCGATCGGGAAGACGTACGAGAAGTTCCCGAACCCCTTCTTCAGGGCCAGTTCCCGCACCGCCGCGTACGAACCCGCGAAGCCGATCCCGGCGATGACGACGGCACCGAAGACGACCAGGCCGATGAGGACGCGGTGCGTCCGGGTCAGCTGAAGTGGCGCGGCCACCCGTACTCCCCTCCCATTGCGTGTTGTTGCGCGCAACAGAGTGGCACATGTGTGCGGGGGACGGGTGGCCGGTAGGTCGAAGAGACCGTCAGCTCGACTTCGAGGGGGACTTCGAGGGGGACTTCGAGGACGTCTCGGACGCCGGCTTCGAGGAGGACCCGGAGCCCTGCGGCGTGCCGCTCGGCTTGCCGCCGGCGGAGGTGTCGTTGGCCTTCATCACCGCGGCCACCGCCTCCTTGGCCGCCTTCTGCGCGTCCTTCACCAGGTCGTCGGCGTCCGGGGTCTTGTCGCCCGCCAGGCCCGCGCCGTTGAAGTCGAGGGTGACGACGACGTTCTCGACCCGCGCCACGACCGTCTGCTGCTTGAAGGTGCCTTCCTTCTTCTTCAGGTCGTAGCGCACCACGGAGGCCTCGTTGCCCGTGCGGCTCACCGGCGCGGTCTTGAGGCCCTTCGCGCCCTCCGCGGCCTGCGCGTCCTTCAGCTGCTTCAGGTAGTAGTCGTGCGCCAGCTTCTCGCCCTCACCGCGCGTCACGTCCGACTCGAAGCGCAGCATCGACACGCTCAGCCAGCGGAACTGAGAACCCTTCACGCCGTTGTCGTCGAGACTGTCCCAGGAACAACTGGCCCGCGTCGCCGTGTCGTTGGACGAACCCTCCTTGCCGGAGTCGCCCTTCGGCACCAGGTCATCCAGCGTCTTCTTCGTCACCACCGAGCACGGCTCCGGAAGCTTCCCGTACGCCGCGGCCTTCACCGTCGGGGACGGACTCGCGGACGTGGACGCGGCGGACTCCTCGGCGGCCTTGTCCTTGCCGTCCTCGGAGCCGGAGTCCGAGGAGCAGCCGGCTGCCACCAGCATCACGGGTACGGCGGCCGCGCCGACAAGGACGCGGGTGAGTCGCTTCGCTCGCTTCGCTTGCGGGTCTCGCTGGTCACGCTGGGCTCGTAGCTGCATGGTTCCTTCACTCATGGCACTCGTGGTTCCTGCGTTCGGAACGGGTCCGAGGGGCCACCGTACGCGGTGAGGAAATCGTGCGGTCCCGCTTCGGCGGCGGCGCGCGCGGGCGCGGGGCAGCCCCGGCGGGACTCAGCCGCCCAGTGAATCCGCCAGCTGGGAAGCCAGTTTCCGCGCCATGTCCTGCATTTCCTCGCTGTCCGGGACGACTCCGAGCGTCGCCGACTGCTCCGCGTACTCGATGGTCACCATGACGTTCGACGTGCGGAACGCCACAGTCACGGTGCGCCGCTTCGCCGTCGAGCCGGAGCTGCTGAGCGCGTCGTCCACGAACGCCTCGTCACCCAGGTCGTCCAGCAGCCGGGGCTGGACCTCGGCGGGGGACGCGGTCGACGAGGACGATCCCGATCCCGAGGGGGAGGACGAGGGGGAGGACGAGGGGGCGGACGCCGAGGACGAGGGCGTGCCGCCCGCACCGCCGGCCGGTTCTCCGGACTCGCCGGGCTCCCCGGAGGACGCCGAAGAGCTGCCGGACGGGGAGTCCGAGGTGGCGGACCCGGACTCCGAAACGACCGGCTCGGGCAGGTCGGCCGCCGCCACCTGCCGCGCGAAGAGCTGCTCGGCCTCGCTGTCGTCGCTCACGGCGCCGTCGTACGACACCACCCGCTCGAAGTCCACGAAGAGATGGTCCGTGGCCTCGGCCGACTCCACCTTCCAGCGGCAGCCGACCTTGCGGTCCGTGTCGTACGCGAGCGTCGGCTCGCCCGCGTACGCCCGCTCGCGCTGCTCCTCGTCGGCGATCTCCTCGATGCCGGGCAGGAGGGTGTCCAGCGCCTTGTGGCCGACCGCGCCGCACGGCTCCGGAAGGGTGCGGTACTTGCCGGGCTCGGCCGCCTCGGTCGCGACCCCGGGCTGCCCCGGGTTCGAGTCGTCCGCGGTGGCGCCGCCGCCCGAGCCGCCGGTGCAGCCGGCCAGCAACGCCGCCAGGAGGGCGGCGACGCCCGGTACGTAGGCCTTCCGCTGCACGGTGCGGCTCCTCTCGCCGGTGTGGCTGTGGTCGGTACTCCAGTGTCCCCGCTGGTTATTCGCTTGCCGCGCGGGGGCGTCCCCTGGAGACAATGTGTATCGCACGCGCCGCCGTGAACGCCGGTCAGTCGTCCCTTTGGCTGCCCTTGGCGCCGGTTTTGCGCTTCGAGACTTCTGTTTGTTTTCCGGGGGAATGAGGACGATATGTCGTACGTGGAAATGCCGGGCGCGAAGGTGCCGATCCGGATGTGGACCGACCCGGCGACGGTCGAGGAGGGCGCGCTCCAGCAGCTGCGCAACGTCGCGACCCTGCCGTGGATCAAGGGCCTCGCGGTCATGCCGGACGTGCACTACGGCAAGGGCGCGACGGTCGGCTCCGTGATCGCGATGCAGGGCGCCGTGTGCCCGGCCGCGGTGGGGGTCGACATCGGCTGCGGAATGTCGGCCGTGAAGACGTCCCTGACCGCGAACGACCTCCCGGGCGACCTGTCCCGGCTGCGCTCGAAGATCGAGCAGGCGATTCCCGTGGGGCGGGGGATGCACGACAGTCGCGTTGAGCCGGGGCGCTTCCACGGGCTGGCGACCGGCGGGTGGGACGACTTCTGGGGGCGGTTCGACGGGGTGGCGGAGGCGGTGAAGTTCCGGCGCGAGCGGGCGGGCAAGCAGATGGGCACGCTTGGATCCGGCAACCACTTTGTGGAGGTCTGCGTCGATGCGTCCGATTCTGTCTGGCTCATGCTGCACTCCGGTTCTCGCAACATCGGCAAGGAGCTGGCCGAACATCACATCGGCGTCGCCCAGCAGCTCCCGCAGAACCAGGGTCTGATCGACCGCGACCTCGCGGTCTTCGTCGCGGACACTCCGCAGATGGCCGCGTACCGCAACGACCTGTTCTGGGCGCAGGAGTACGCGAAGTACAACCGCACCCTCATGATGGCGCTCCTGAAGGACGTGGTCCGCAAGGAGTTCAAGAAGGCCAAGCCGGTCTTCGAGCCGGAGATCAGCGCACACCACAACTACGTGGCCGAGGAGCGGTACGACGGGATGGACCTGCTGGTGACCCGCAAGGGCGCGATCCGCGCGGGTTCCGGGGACTACGGGATCATCCCCGGTTCCATGGGCACGGGTTCGTACATCGTCAAGGGTCTCGGGAACGCCAAGTCCTTCAACTCCGCGTCCCACGGAGCCGGTCGGCGGATGAGCCGGAACGCCGCCAAGCGCCGCTTCTCCACGAAGGACCTGGAGGAGCAGACGCGGGGCGTGGAGTGCCGCAAGGACTCGGGCGTCGTGGACGAGATCCCGGGCGCGTACAAGCCGATCGACCAGGTCATCGACCAGCAGCGCGACCTCGTGGAGGTCGTGGCGAAGCTGAAGCAGGTCGTTTGCGTGAAGGGGTAGTCAGGGTGGTGGAGCGATCATTGCGCATCGCTCCACCGTGCTGACTGCGCATCGGAGCGCATATAGGTGCCGATGGCTGTACTACTCGTGCTGAGAAAGATGAAAGGCATGCCTCGCCTTGTGAAGCCCACCGACCCGTCGGCATCGATGAGGCCCCGGAGGCAGTCGCGGCTTGCGAACTCGCCGTGAGGAGGCGAGATGGTCGCCAGTTCAACCGTCGTTCGCGTAATCGGATTTGCTTCACTCCGGTGAGTTACTGAGTTACTCACCGGCGTCAGCCCTCCCGGTGCACCTTCGTGTTCGAGGCCTGGGCGCGGGGGCGGACGACCAGGAGGTCGATGTTGACGTGGGCGGGGCGGGTGACCGCCCAGGTGATGGTGTCGGCGACGTCGTCGGCGGTGAGGGGGGCGGCGACGCCCTGGTAGACCTTGGCCGCCTTGTCCTGGTCGCCGGCGAAGCGGGTCAGGGCGAACTCGTCGGTCTTGACCATGCCGGGCGCGATCTCGACGACGCGGACCGGGCGGCCGACGATCTCCAGGCGCAGGGTCTCGGCCAGGACGTGCTCGCCGTGCTTGGCGGCGACGTAGCCCGCGCCGCCCTCGTAGGTGGACAGGCCCGCGGTGGAGGAGACGACCACGACCGTGCCGTCGCCGCTCGCCTCCAGCTTGGGGAGCAGGGCCTGGGTGAGGTTGAGGGTGCCGATGACGTTCGTCTCGTACATGCGGCGCCAGTCGTCCGGGTCGCCGGTGGCCACCGGGTCGGCGCCGAGCGCGCCGCCCGCGTTGTTGACGAGGACGCCGACCGTCTTGAACGCGGTGGCGAACTCGTCGACCGCCTCGCGGTCCGTGACGTCCAGGGGGTACGCCGTCGCCTGGTGCCCGGCCGCCTGGATCTCCTCGGCGAGCGCCTCGACGCGGTCCTTGCGGCGGGCGGTGAGGACCACGCGGTACCCGGCCGCGGCCAGCTGCCGGGCCGTGGCGGCGCCGATGCCGCTGCTCGCGCCGGTGACGACGGCGATGCGGGAGGCGGCGGACGGGGCGGCTGCTGCGGTGGCCATGGTGCTGCTCCTCGGTCGGTGGTGCGGGTCGCCGACCAGGGTAGTCAGCCGCCGTTGCGCGGGGCCCACATGATCAGGGCCATCCCGGCGAGGCAGACCAGCGCCCCCGCGATGTCCCAGCGGTCCGGGCGGTAGCCGTCGGCGACCACGCCCCACAGGATCGAGCCGGCCACGAAGATCCCGCCGTACGCGGCGAGGATGCGGCCGAAGTGGGCGTCGGGCTGGAAGGTGGCGACGAAGCCGTAGGCGCCGAGGGCGAGGACCCCGCCCGCCGCCCAGAGCCAGCCGCGCTGCTCGCGCACCCCCTGCCAGACCAGCCAGGCGCCGCCGATCTCGAACAGGGCGGCGACGACGAAGAGGGCGGCGGAGCGGAGCACGAGCATGCGGGCAGCTTCGCACGGACCTGCGGAATAACGGGTCGGGGGCCACCGTTGGACGGGTATAGTTGAACCGTCAACAAAGCGGAGGTTGAGCGATCATGCAGTTCGGCATCTTCACCGTCGGCGACGTCACGCCCGACCCGACCACGGGCCGTACGCCGACCGAGCGTGAGCGCATCAAGGCGATGGTCGCCATCGCGCTCAAGGCGGAGGAGGTCGGGCTCGACGTCTTCGCCACCGGCGAGCACCACAACCCGCCCTTCGTGCCCTCGTCGCCGACGACCATGCTCGGCTACGTCGCGGCCCGCACCGAGCGGCTGGTGCTGTCCACCTCCACCACCCTGATCACCACGAACGACCCGGTGAAGATCGCCGAGGACTTCGCGATGCTGCAGCACCTGGCCGACGGCCGGGTGGACCTGATGATGGGGCGCGGCAACACCGGCCCGGTCTACCCCTGGTTCGGCAAGGACATCCGCGAGGGCATCGACCTCGCCGTCGAGAACTACAACCTGCTGCACCGGCTGTGGCGCGAGGACGTGGTGAACTGGGAGGGCAAGTTCCGCACGCCGCTCCAGGGCTTCACGTCCACCCCGCGTCCGCTGGACGGTGTCGCGCCCTTCGTGTGGCACGGGTCGATCCGCTCGCCGGAGATCGCCGAGCAGGCGGCCTACTACGGCGACGGCTTCTTCCACAACAACATCTTCTGGCCCGCCGACCACACCAAGCGCATGATCGAGCTGTACCGGGCCCGCTACGCCCACTACGGGCACGGCACGCCCGAGCAGGCGATCGTCGGCCTCGGCGGCCAGGTGTTCATGCGGAAGAACAGCCAGGACGCGGTCCGCGAGTTCCGGCCGTACTTCGACGAGGCGCCGGTGTACGGGCACGGGCCGTCGCTGGAGGACTTCACCGCGCAGACGCCGCTCACCGTCGGCTCGCCGCAGCAGGTGATCGAGAAGACGCTCGCCTTCCGCGACTACGCCGGTGACTACCAGCGCCAGCTGTTCCTGATGGACCACGCCGGGCTGCCGCTGAAGACCGTCCTGGAGCAGCTCGACCTGCTCGGCGAGGAGGTCGTGCCGGTGCTGCGCGAGGAGTTCGCCAAGGACCGTCCGGCGGGCGTGCCGGACGCGCCGACCCACGCGTCCCTGCTGGCCGCCCGGAAGGACGCCCCGACCGAGGAAGGAGTACGCGCATGAAGCTCGTCGTCGTCTCCGCGGGGCTGAGCGTGCCGTCGTCCACCCGGCTGCTCGCCGACCGGCTGGCCGCGGTCGCCGCCCCGGCGGCCACCGCGCCCGAGCCCGGCCCGGCCGACGTCGGGGTGATCGAGCTGCGCGACCTCGCCGTGGAGATCGCGCATACCTTCACCAACGGCTTCCCGGCACCGGCGCTCGCGGACGCGTTCGCCGAGGTCGCGGCGGCCGACGGACTGATCGTCGTCACGCCGGTGTTCTCGGCGTCGTACAGCGGGCTGTTCAAGTCGTTCTTCGACGCGCTGAGCGTCACCGACGAGGACGCCCTCACCGGGAAGCCGGTCCTGATCGCCGCGACCGGCGGCACCGCCCGGCACTCCCTGGTGCTGGAGCACGCACTGCGGCCGCTCTTCGCCTACCTGAAGGCGGTCGTCGTCCCCACCGGCGTGTACGCCGCCTCCGAGGACTGGGGCGCGCAGGGGCTGGACGCCCGGATCGGGCGGGCCGCGACCGAGCTGGCGGCGCTGATGTCGGGGCTGTCGGGGTCCGCACGGGCGTCCGGGCCGTCGGCGGGGCGCGCGCTGCCCAAGCGGGACTCCTTCGAGGAGGTCACGCCGTTCGCGGAGCGGCTCGCCGCGCTGAGCGTCCCGGGCCCGAGCCCGGCGCCGTAGGGCGGCCGCCTGCGGGGGCCGGGCACCGGCCGTACCACCGCATCGTGTGCTGCCACGGGGTTCCCGCCCGGCCCGGTCGGCGGTTCACTACGGTGCGGCCAGGATGAGCAAGCCCCAGCCAGGACGGTCGTGACGGCCCTCGCGGTGACCGGGCACATGGACCTGAGGGAGGAGAGCGTCCCCACGGTCCGCGCCGCCCTGGACGAACTGCTGCCCCGCTACTGGGACTTGGGCCCGAGGAAAGCGCTGGTCGGGATCTCCTGCATCGCCAAGGGGGCCGACTCGCTGTTCGCCGCAGCACGGTCGAGCCCGACGACGCCCCCTCTTCGACCGCCTCGCCGCAGCAGCCGACGAGATCGTCGTACTGCCCCGCGAAAGGGCCGACCGGCAGGCGTACGAGGCCGCCAACGCCCTGCTGCTCGAATGTGCCGACCGGCTGATGGCCGTGTGGAACGGCGAACCGCCCAGCGGCCTGGGCGGCGGCACCGCCGACCTGGTGCTCGCGGCCCGGGAGGCGGGGATCCCCGTCGACGTCGTGTGGTCGGCCGGGGCCGCGCGCCGGGCGGACTCCCGGTAGGAAGGGCCGCCGACCGGCGCGGACCGGCGCCGGAACCCGGAACCCGGCACGGGAAGCGGTTCGGAAGTGGTGCGCCGCTGGTTGAGGAAGCGGGGTCGCTGATGCCGTAAGGGCATGTCGACGTCACCGGCGGCCGTACGCCCCACCGCTGTCGCCGGCGCCGGCACCGGTGTCATGACTCCCGGTGCCGGTGTTGGGGAGCCGTGTGGTGCGCAGATAGGTGCCGAGTACCGACAGGTCGGTCCGCTCCAGGTCGGCCGGGCGGATCACGACGCGCAGCTCCGGGGCGGTCGCCGGGTCGCGGCGGCAGTGGTCGGCGAAGCTCTCCACGATCATGAGCAGCAGCCGGGTGCGGTCCAGCTCCACGATCCGGGCCAGCCCGGAGCCGATCAGGGGGATCGCGAGCGGCCGGTACATCCCGTACCGGGCGACGGCCGGCCACAGGGTGTCCAGGCTCGCCCGCAGGTCGGCGGGGCCGGAGCGGGCGACGAGGTCGTTGCCGAGCCGGGAGTAGGCCACCGCGAAGACCCGGCGGCCGTCCACCGTCAGCGGGACGGTGGTGCCCAGCGGGTAGCGCACCCGCCGGCCGCGCGGCTTGTCCTGGGGCCGCTCGGTGCGCACCGGCCTAAACGCCCTCAGCCCGGCCTGGATCCGGTCGTCCAGCAGCTTGCGCTCCCCGCCGAACAGCCGCTGAACCAGCTGGCCCTGGACGCTGTCCCGGCTGATCACCAGGTCCTGCTCGGTGGCGGTGTCGAAGGTGTCGGTGAACCCGACGACGAGATTGGCGTCGTCCTGGTCGAACAGGTCGCCCCGCACCACCACGAGGTCGCCGGCACCGGGGAACGGCTGCCGCAGCAGCTCCCGTCCGTGCCGCTCGCGCAGCCGGGCCCGCAGGGCGCCGAGCAGCTCGGCGACGTCCTGGTCGTCCGGCCGCTCCCGGGCCATCCGCTCGGCGACCGGCAGCGCGAGGTCGTGGCGGCCCAGGTCCATCCGGCTGCGGATCAGCTGGCGGCGGGCGGTCTCGTACAGCGCGGTGAGCCGGCGCACCAGCGGCCGGGCGAAGTCCTCGTCGCCCGCCTCGGCCAGGGGACGGCCGCGCACCAGGGCCAGCGCCGCGGCCAGCCGGTCGGCGGCCGACGCGGGCGCCGCGAGCAGCGCGGAGTCGACCAGGTCGGTGAACTCCGCGCAGTCCAGTTCGCCGGGCGCCAGCACCAGCCGGTACGCCGTCTCGGGCGCCGGGCCGGTCAGCAGTTGCTCGGTGCGCAGCACCCGGGCGCCGTCACCGCGCTGCGCGGGGTCGAGGGCGCGGCGCAGTTCGAGGACGCGTTTTTGCACCTCGTTGCGGTGGCGCTGCGCCGCGTGCGGCTGCTCGCCGTCGAGTGCCCACACGTCCCGGTGCAGCCGGCGTACCGGGACGGGCTCGCCGTCCGCCGCCACCAGCCGGACCAGCAGCCGTGTCGTCAACGGGGTCAACCGGGCGGGTACGCCGTCGATTTCGAGCCTGGCCGGACCCAGGACGCTCACACGGATGCGCGCCATACAAGTGGTCTCCACTCGCTTCACACTCTCCCGACCGGTGGTCGCGGGAGAGGTGTCGGCAGCGTATCAATTGTCCGTTTGGGGGAGTTGTGGTTTCGGACGGTTCCTGCGGGGCCGGCCCCCGGGGCACGTACCGCGGTGACGGGACGTGCCCCGGGGGCCGGTTGCGCCGGTCCCCCGAGCGGCGCCGGATCCGCCGGACGACTGCGCCGGCGGTGGCAGGAGGCCTACGGCCGGCGGCGGTAGGCGGACAGGTGGCGGAAGGGGTAGGTCTGGCGCCAGTCGGAGCCGGTGTCGTTGACCGTGCAGCCCGCCAGCTTCAGCCGCTCCACGACCTTGCCGAGCGCCGTCTCGGAGCCGTCGAAGCGGACCACGTTGCGGCCCGCGATGTCGGCGATCGGCCGCACCCCGCCGACCTCGACGATCAGCGTGCGCTCGGGGTAGGCCATCAGCACCATGCCCAGCTCGATCAGGACGTTGGGGCGCGGCTGGCACACCGGCCGGGTCTCGTAGTCCGGTTCGTCGTGGCCGCGCAGGTCCGGGTGGAGGGTGACGACGTCGTCCGGGGTGAGCAGGACCAGCGCCGCCTGGGCCTGGGCCGGGGCTGCCGCGACCACGTCGCCGAGGAAGGGGGAGGCCTGGCCGGTCGCCCGGACCAGGTCCTCCCACTCCTTGGGCCGCAGGTCGAGCCGGCGCAGCAGCTCGTACATCTCGCGCCGCACCTGGTCGTCGCGGCCGTGCACGACGAAGACGCTGCGGGCCCGCTCCGCGTCCTGGGGCACCGCCGCGGCCGGGCGCCGCCATCCGTCGCCGTACGGCTGTGCGGGCGGGGTGGACGGCGCGGGCGGCGCGGCCTGGACGGGGGAGTTGTCGCCGAAGGTCTGGGTGGTGTCGGTGTTGCCGGTGCTCTGGTTGCCGCCGAAGTTGTTGGTGCTGCCCTGGCCGAAGCTGTTGCCGTGGAACTGCTGGCCGCTCATGCCTGCCGTGCCTCCCTGGTGACGCCGGAGTTGTTGCCGAAGGTCTGGGTGGTGTTGGTGTTGCCGACGCTCTGGTTGCCGCCGAAGTTGTTGGTGCTGTTGGCGCCGAAGTTCTGCTGGAGGATGTTGGTCTGGTTCGCCTCGTGCTCCCGGGTGTCGACGTCGTGGTCGCGCAGGAAGTCGCCGACGATCTGCAGCAGATGGCGCTCGATGATCTGGATGTACTTGATCGCGTCCGACTCCTGGAAGAAGTGGTGGAAGTCGTGGTCGGGCGCCAGCTCGCGGACGCTGGTGAGGGCGCCGCAGTCCACCGCGGTCAGGGCGTAGCGGCCGAGCCGGAACTCGCTGGTGTCGGCGGGCTGGCCCACCAGCTTGCGCACGGTGTCGGTGGAGAAGCGGCTGGGCAGCCGTTCGCGCAGCGGGTTGGTGATCAGCCGCAGCAGCTCGCCGGGCGCGCTGCGGGTCACGTCCCAGGCGATGCGGCACATGAGCTTGCCGTCGATCGCGGCCGGCAGCCGGTCGGCGAGGTGGAAGCTCTCCGGCAGGGGGCCGAGCACGTAGGTGTAGAACTCGGTGTGCAGGGTGCTGCCCTTGATGTCGAAGCCGATGAACACCGAGGTGACCAGCTCCTGTTGCCAGGCCCCGATGCGGACGCACAGGTACTCGCGGCGGGCGTCGTAGTCCTCCCGCCAGTGTGCGGCGGTGTGGTCGGGGTGGCCGGGGTCGGGGGTGTCCAGGAGCACGGCGACGGGGTCGCTGCCCTCGGCGGTCCGCACCGCCTTGGTGAACCGGCGCCGGTCGACCGAGAGCAGTTCGACGCGGTGGCTCGGTGCGGGCTTGTCGCGCAGTTCCGCCAGCAGCTCCTCGCAGACCCGGGTGGTGATGTCCTCGACCGTGAAGGGGATGATCGGCTTGCGTTCCGTCCGCCCGCCCCCGCCCGTGCCGTCCGTGCTGCCCGTGCCGTCCGTGCTGCCCGTGGCGTCCGCGCTGCCCGTGCCGTTCGGGCCGTCCGCCGGTCCGTGCTGGGCGGGGACGTGCCCGTTGAGCAGGTTCTGGCCGAGCGCGCCGCCCCGGGACTTCGGGGCGCCGAGCAGCAGTTCCGCGTTGGCCCACCGCTTGACCGAGTGGCCGGCGCCGATGAAGGGCTTGTAGCCGCCGTAGTACACGGTGTCCGAGGCCTGCTCGCGGTTGATCTTGCCGACGAGTTCCGGGGTGAGGCGCGAGGTGATCGGGTGGGAGCCGTCGAACCCGGTGCGGTCGTCCGCCGGGGGTGCGAGGTGCTCGGCGAGGGTCTGCAGGATGGCGAGCCTGCGCAGGAACATCGTGGCCCAGGCGAGCCAGAACGCGAACAGGGCGGCCGTCCAGCCGCCCAGTACGCCCGCGGCCATGAGCAGCGCGATGACGACCGCGCCCGCGGCGAGGGCGATCAGCTGGTTGCGGCGCAGGTTGTGGGCGGCCAGCGCGTGCGCCAGGACGGGCGCGGCGTCGTAGTCGTAGGAGGGGGCCACGACCCGGTAGCGGTGGGTCAGCAGCTCCCGGATGACGGCCTTGCGGTAGTGGGGGTCGAGGTAGGTGCCCGCGCACAGCAGGCGGGTGGCGTTGCTCGTCGTGTCCGGGGGCGGCGGGGCGGCGTGGGTGGTCATGGCTGCTCAGTTCCCTTCCCGCATGTCGGCCGAGGTGATGACGCCGCCGCTGACGGTGTAGGTGCCCTCGAACGTCGTCTGCGTGCCGTCGGTCTCCCAGGCCACGACCGTGACCGAGACGTCGTCGCCGGACGTGCCGGTCACGGTGACGTCGTCCCGCTGCGTCGTCCCGAAGCCGGCGACGAAGGAGTCGTAGTCCTGGTCGAGGTTCTTGCCGCCCAGTTCCCACGCGGTCGCGAAGTCGCGGTTGTTGATGGCGTCGAAGTACGCCGTCACGGTCGCCTCCGGCCCGCTCCCGTCGGCGGTGGTGTCCTCGGTGGCCGTGTCGTCGGTGGCCGTGTCGTCGGTCGTGTCGTCGGTCGTGGTGTCGTCCGTGGGGGTCTCTTCCGTGGTGCCGTCGTCGTACGTGCCGTCGTCGTACGTGCCGTCGCCGTAAGTTCCGTCCTCGTACGTGCCGTCGCCGTAAGTTCCGTCGGTGTCGGTGCCGTCACCCGAGGCGCCGTCCTCCGAGGTGCCGTCGTCGGTCGTGCCGGACCCCCAGTCCGGCAGCGCTCCGCTGCCGTAGAGCCCGTCGGTGGCGGGCGCTCCGTCGTCCGGGCCGGTCGCGGCGAGCACGACGGCCAGCACGACTATGAGGACGAAGGGGACCGCGATCACGGTCAGTGCCTGGTTGCGTACGGGGCCGGGCGTGAGTGCGAGCCCCGGTGCGGGGTAGGAACCCCTGGCGCCGGACGGGACGCGTGTACTGCTCATCTGTCACCTCATTGCCGCCGGTATCCGGCCGGGCGGATACGGCACGCGCCCCGAGTGGGCCGATGTGCCTTGTGCATCGACCGATCCGACCAGTGGCGGCGCTTCCGGAACCAGATTTCCGGGGTTCCGATGCGCTTCCGATCGGCTTCCGGTATGGCCGGCCCGTTGATCGCCCCGTTGATCGCCCCGGGGCGGTTCACCGGCACCCAAGCCCTGGTGAACGCTTCCGGAAACCGGCAATGCGGATAGGCGGCACCGTCACACATCATGGGGCGCACGGGGGAGCACTGCGCGGAGGGGGCGGGACGATGACGACGAAGACGACGCGCAGTCCGTTCGTCCGCCCCCTCCGCCCCCTCCACCGGCTCCGCCCCCGTCCCGACGAACCCGGCCGCGCCCCGCGCGCCGCCGGCGCCGCGGCACACGGCCGCCGCGCCGTCTGAGACCCGCCCTCCGCCTCTGCCGGGGGACCGGCGCGGGCGCGGTCCGTTCGAAGATCCGCCCCCGGAACCACGCCTGTCCGCACGGGCGTCACCACACCAACATCGGCGGCGGCCGGCCGCGCTCGTCCGGCCGCCGCGACAGCCGCCTCATGCCGTAAGGACGTATGCCATGGAAGTCATCGGTGTCCTCGCCGTCGTCTGTCTGCTCGTCGTCGCCGTCGTGCTGTTCGGCGTCTCGCGGCTCTTCCGCAAGGTGGAGCAGGGCAAGGCGCTGATCGTCTCGAAGATGCGCAAGGTGGACGTGACCTTCACGGGTCAGGTGGTGCTGCCGGTGCTGCACCGGGCCGAGGTGATGGACATCTCGGTCAAGACGATCGAGATCACCCGGGCCGGCAAGGAGGGGCTGATCTGCCGGGACAACATCCGGGCGGACATCCGCATCACGTTCTTCGTCAAGGTCAACAAGACCGTCGAGGACGTCGTCAAGGTCGCCCAGGCGGTCGGCACGGCCCGTGCCAGCGACCGGGACACGCTGCAGGAGCTGTTCCACGCGAAGTTCTCCGAGGCGCTGAAGACCGTCGGCAAGCAGCTGGACTTCACCGACCTCTACACCAAGCGCGAGGAGCTGCGGTACCGGATCATCGAGGTCATCGGCGTCGACCTCAGCGGGTACCACCTCGAGGACGCGGCCATCGACTACCTGGAGCAGACGCCGCTGACCCAGCTGGACCCGGCCAACGTCCTGGACGCCCAGGGCATCCGGAAGATCACCGAGCTGACGGCCGTCGAGCACGTGCGCACCAACGAGGCCCGGCGCACCGAGGAGAAGGAGATCACCCGGCAGAACGTCGACGCGCGCGAGGCCGTACTGGAGCTGGAGCGCCGGCAGGCCGACGCCGAGATCAAGCAGAAGCGCGAGATCGACACCACCCGGGCCCGCGAGGAGGCCGAGACGGCACGGGTGGTGGAGGAGGAGCGGCTGCGCGCGCAGGCGGCGTTCCTGCGCACGGAGGAGCAGCTCGGCGTGCAGCGCGAGAACCAGGCCCGGGAGGTCGCGGTCGCCGCGAAGAACCGCGAGCGGGTCATCGCCGTGGAGAACGAGCGCATCGAGAAGGACCGCATGCTGGAGGCCATCGGCCGCGAGCGGGAGACCGAGCTGACCCGGATCGCCGCCGAGAAGGAGGTCGAGGCGGAGAAGCGCAGCATCGCCGAGGTCGTCCGCGAGCGGGTCGCCGTGGACCGCACGGTCGCCGAGCAGGAGGAGTCCATCAAGAAGCTGCGCGCCGTGGAGGAGGCGGAGCGGGACCGGCAGACCGTGATCATCGCCGCCGAGGCCCAGGCGCAGGAGCGGCTGGTCAAGGACATCAAGGCCGCCGAGGCGGCGGAGGCGGCGGCCACCCACCGCGCCGCCGAGGAACTCACCATGGCCGAGGCCCGGTTGAAGAGCGCCGACCTGGAGGCGCAGGCCAAGCTGCGGATGGCCGAGGGAATCCAGGCCGAGGCGGCCGCGGCGGGCCTTGCGGCGGTCCAGGTCCGCGACAAGGAGGCCGACGTCATCGAGAAGGCCGGCCGCGCCGAGGCGGAGGCGACCGGGGCCCGGATGCGCGCCGAGGCCGAGGGCGCGCGGGCCAAGGCCCTCGCCGAGGCGGAGGCGATCGGCAGCAGGCTGAAGGCGGAGGCCGCCGGGCTCACCGAGAAGGCCGCAGCGATGGCCGCCCTGGACGACGCCTCGCGCGGCCACGAGGAGTACCGGCTGCGCCTGGAGGCGGAGAAGGACATCCGGCTGGCCGGCCTGGACGTGCAGCGGCAGGTCGCCGAGGCCCAGGCCACGGTGCTCGCCACCGGTCTGGAGAACGCCGACATTGACATCGTCGGCGGCGACACGGTCTTCTTCGACCGCCTGATGTCCTCGGTCGCGCTCGGCAAGGGCGTCGACGGGTTCGTCAAGCACTCCGAGACGGCACAGGCCCTCGCGGGGCCCTGGCTGGACGGCTCGTCGAGCTTCACCGACGACCTGACCCGCGTGCTCGGCTCGTTCTCCACGGCCGACGTGCAGAACCTGACGGTCTCCGCGCTGCTGATGAAGCTGATGAAGGCGGGCGGCACGGACGCCGGGCAGGTCCAGCGCCTCCTGGACCGGGCGGGCGAGCTGGGCCTCGCCGACACCCCGCTCACCGCCCTGAACGGCACGGCCAGGGTCTGACCGGCCATCACCGACCGGGTGCCGGGACCGCCGTACGGGGGTCGACGGTTCCGGCGCCCCGCTCGCAGGAAGGGACCAACCGCTCATGGCCACCGCTCCGGAGAAGGCTACGACCGGCACGCACGACACCGGCGACACGGGCGACACCGCGGACACCGGCGACACCGCCGACGCCGGTGCGTACGAGGTGCTGCGCGACCGTCTCGCCGCGCAGAGCGCCGACCTCGCCCGCCGCGCCGGACTCCTCAACGCCCGCCGGGTGGCGGAGTTCGGCTCGGCCCGGCTCGAACTGGCCTCCACCGAGCGGCTGCGCACCGAGCACCCGGGGGTGCCGTGCGACCTCGCCGCCGTCGGCGACGCCCTGCTCCTCGGCTCCACCGGCCGCCCGGGGCACCGCACCGTCGTGGCGGCCGTGGCGGCCGTGGCGGACGTGGTGGACGTGGCGGATGTCTTCACGCTGTACGACCGCGACCTGAACCCGCTGCCCGAGCAGGCCGTGCCCGGCCTGCTCGACGACCCCGCCTTCGTACGGGAGTTCGCCGACCTGCACCGCTACTACCGGCAGGCCCGGCTGCTGCGGCTGCGCCCCGTCGGCGGCAGGCTGCTGGCCGTCTTCCGCACCGGCGAGAAGGCCGACGACATCCGCGTCCTGCGCTGGGAACTCACCGAGGACGGGCGGGCGGCCTTCCTGGACGCGCGGGGCGAACGCGACGACGTGTTCCCGCCGTCCCACGACTTCGAGTGGAGGGCCGCGACCCGCGAGGACCACGTTCTGGGCCGCCACCCGCACGTCTCGGTGCGCGGCGAGTTCCACGTCAGCGCCGTCGGCGGCGCCCTCACCGTCAAGCTGGAGGACGACACCGAGACGGCCGGGGGCGTCTACTCCGAGCCGGTCGCCGAACCCCTCCAGTCCCTGGCCGACGCCGACATCGCGCACGCCCGGGTGGGTGCCCTGATCCTGCTGCGGGTCCGGCCCTATAAGGAGGACACCGACCGGCACCTGGTGTTCAACACCCTCACCAAGTCGGTGGTCCGCCTGGACGGCATCGGCCTGGCCTGCCGCCGCCTGCCCGACGACCAGGGCATCGTCTTCCCCGGCGGCTACTGCCTGGCCACCGGAGTGCACAAGACGTACGAACTCGACGCGACCGGGCTGGAGTTCGAACGCGAGGTGCGCTCGCCGAACGGCGAGGACGTGCTGTACGCCTTCCACGCGCGCGGCGAGAGCCGGGGCCTGCTGCTGTCGTACAACACCATCCGCAAGGAGGTCGCCAACCCGCTGCCCTGCCGGGGCTGGGCGCTGGCGGAGGACGGCACCTTCACCGTGCTGCGCGCGGACGGCGACGAACCCGCCCAGGTGCACCCCGTGCAGCTGTGGCACTCGCCGTACGTCTCCGACACGCACGCCGCCGCCGCGCCCGCCGGGAGCGGCCCGCTGGCCCGCGTCGGCAACGCCGACCTGGTGCGCGGCATCTCCGCCTGCCTGTCCGTCGCCGGGGCCGTCGGCGAGGGCATCACCACCGCCGAGGGCTACCGGGCGCTCGCCGCCTCCTGCGTGCGCGCGGCCGACGGCCACCACTGGCTGGGCGAGGCGGACCTGGGCGACCTGGCCGGCGCGCTGGCCGCGGTCCGGGAGACCGCCGAGCAGGTACTGGCCGAGTTCGAGACCGTACGGGACCTGACCCGGCGGGCCGCCGGGGCCCGCGACGAGGCCGCCGAGCGGATCGCGTCGGTGGTGCGGCGGCTGCGCGGCGAGGCGCCCAAGGAGGCCGCCGCCTGGGTACGGGGCCTGACCGAACTGCGGCACGCCCACGGGCACCTGCTGACCGTCAAGGAGATGCGGTACGCCGACGCCCCCGGCATCGACGCCCTCGCCGAGGAGGCCGAGGCGTCCCTCGCCGAGCTGGGCCGGCGGGCCGTGGCCTTCCTCGCCCGCGAGGACGCCTTCGACGCCCAGCGCGCGGACGTCGAAGCGCTCGTCGCCGACGCGGAGGCCATCGCCACCGTCGCCGAGGCCGGACCCGTCGCGGCCCGGCTCGACGAACTCGCCGACGGGCTGCGCACGGTCACCGACGTCGTCGCCGAACTCGACATGGGCGACGCCACCGTCCGCACCGCCCTGCTGGAACGCGTCGCCGCCGTCCTGGGCGGCGTCAACCGCGCCCGCGCCACCCTCGACGCCCGCCGCCGCGCCCTCCTCGACCGCGAGGGCCGCGCCGAGTTCACCGCCGAGACCGCCCTGCTCGGCCAGGCCGTCACCGCCGCGCTCGCCGCCGCCGACACCCCCGAGCGCTGCGACGACCAGCTGGCGCGGCTCCTTGCCCGGCTGGAGGACCTGGAGTCCCGTTTCGCGGAGTTCGACGGCTTCCTGACCGAACTCGCCGACAAACGCACCGAGATCTACGACGCGCTCGCCGCCCGCAAACAGTCCCTCTCCGACACCCGCGCCCGCCGCGCCGAGCAACTCGCCGCCTCCGCCGCCCGGATCATGGAGACGATCACCCGGCGCTGCGCCACCCTCGCCGACGCCGACGCGGTCAGCACGTACTTCGCCTCCGACCCCATGCCGGCCAAGGTCCGCCGCACCGCCGACGAACTGCGCGCCCTCGGCGACAGCGTCCGCGCCGAGGAACTCGACGGGCGCCTCAAGTCCGCCCGCCAGGAGGCCTCCCGCGCCCTGCGCGACCGCACCGACCTGTACGCCGACGACGGCCGCACCCTGCGCCTGGGCGCCCACCGCTTCGCCGTCAACACCCAGCCCCTCGACCTCACCCTCGTCCCCGACGGCGACGGGCTCGCCTTCGCCCTCACCGGCACGGACTACCGCTCACCGGTGACCGACCCGGACTTCGCGGCCACCCGCGCGCACTGGGACCGCACCCTCCCCTCGGAGTCCCCCGGCGTCTACCGCGCCGAACACCTCGCCGCCCGCCTGCTGCGGCAGCACGGCGCGAGCACCCTCGCCGACGCCGACGACCTGCCCGCCCTCGTCCGCGAGGCCGCGCAGGAGGCGTACGACGAGGGCTACGAGCGGGGCGTGCACGACCACGACGCGACGGCCGTCCTGACCGCGCTGCTGCCCCTGTACGACAACGCCGGGACCCTCGTCCACGAGCCGGCCGCCCGCGCCGCCGCCCAGCTCTTCTGGGCGCACGGCACAACACCGCGAGCCCGCGAGACGTGGACCCGGCGCGCCCGCTCCCTGGCCCGCGCCCGCGACACCTTCGGCCTCTCCGGCGCCGTCGCGGCCCTGGAGGAGGAACTGGCGGGAGCCGTCGCCGCGTGGACGCGGACGGGCTCGGTTGCGGGACCGGTTCCGGGACCAGTACTGGTACCGAGCCCGGGGGAGACCGTGGCCGTCCCGGCGGACCCGGAGACCGCGGCCGGCTGGGGCGCCGGTTCACCGGCGGGGGCTTCCGGTTCGGTGACCGGGACGGCCGGGGCGGCTGGCCTGGCGGCCGGGGACGGCTCGCCTGCGGGGGCGGACGGTTCCTTCGCCGCGGGGGCTGTTGGCCGGGCGGCGGGTGTGCCCCGGGGCGGCGGGGGAGTGGCCCGCTCGGCCGGAGGGTTCGCCGGGGCGGCCGAGGACGGTTCGCTGGTGGGGGCGGCCGGTTCCTTCGCCGCGGGGGCTGTTGGCCGGGCGGCGGGTGTGCCCCGGGGCGGCGGGGGAGTGGCCCGCTCGGCCGGAGGGGTCGCCGGGGCGGCCGAGGCCACCGGTATTCCGACCGGCATGACCGGCGCGACCGGCGCGACAGGCACGACCGGCATGACCGGCGCGACCGGCGCGACAGGCACGACCGGCATGACCGGCGCGACCGGCGCGACCGGCGCGACCGGCGCGACCGGCGCGACAGGCACGGCAGGTATGACCGGCACGGTCGGCGCGACAGGCACGGTCGGCATGACCGGCGTGGCCGGCTGGCCCGCGGAGCTGTTGGGCTCCGGTGCGGAGCTTGCCCGCGCGGCCGCCGCGTACCTCTTCCACGAACTGACCACCGACCCCGGGGGCTTCGTCCTCGGCGCCGGTACCCGCACGCTGCTGGAGAAGTTCCGCCGCACGGTGGGCACCCCGGCCTACGACGAGGACCTGGCCGCGCTGGACGACCTGGCGGCCCGCGGGCAGCTCGCCGAGGCGTGGATCTCCTCGTACGCCGCCGCCGGCGGCACCGGCCTCACCCCCGGCGACCTGGCCGAGGCGGTGGCCGCCGAGCTCTGTCCCGACCTGCCCCGCTACGACGGCGACGTTCCGCCGACGGCCACGGCGGAGGGCCTGCTGGGCACCCACCCGCGCATCACCGGAGGCCGGCTGCCGCTGCGCCTCGACGAGTTCCTCGCCCGTACCGCCCGCTTCGCCGCGCACGACGTCCCCGCGTTCCGCGCCTACCAGCGGCGCCGTACCGCCCTCGTGGGCGCCGAGCGGGCCCGCCTGCGCCTGGACGACCACAGGCCGCGCGTCATGTCCGCCTTCGTCCGCAACCGGCTCGTGGACGAGGTCTACCTCCCGCTCGTCGGCGACAGCCTGGCCAAACAGCTCGGCGCCACCGGCGACGGCAAGCGCACCGACACGGGCGGCCTCCTGCTGCTGCTCTCCCCGCCGGGATACGGCAAGACGACCCTGGTCGAGTACGTCGCCGAGCGCCTCGGCCTGATGCTGGTGAAGGTCGGCGGCCCCGCGCTCGGCCACGGCGTCACCTCGCTCGACCCGGCCGACGCCCCGAACGCCACCGCACGCCAGGAGGTGGAGAAGATCAACTTCGCGCTGGCGTCGGCGAACAACACGCTGCTCTACCTGGACGACATCCAGCACACCTCGCCTGAGCTGCTCCAGAAGTTCATCCCGCTGTGCGACGCCACCCGCCGCGTGGACGGCGTGCGGGACGGCGCGCCCCGCACCTACGACCTGCGCGGCAAGCGCTTCGCCGTCTGCATGGCCGGCAACCCCTACACCGAGTCCGGCGCCCGCTTCCAGGTCCCCGACATGCTCGCCAACCGGGCCGACGTCTGGAACCTCGGCGACGTCCTCACCGGCAAGGAGGAGGCCTTCGCGCTCAGCTTCCTGGAGAACGCGCTCACCGCCAACCCGGTCCTGGCCCCGCTCGCCGGCCGCGACCGCGCCGACCTGGAGCTGCTCGTCCGCCTCGCCACCGGCGACCCCACCGCCCGCGCCGACCGCCTCGGCCACGCCTACCCGCCGGCCGAGCTGGAGCGGATCCTGTCCGTCCTGCGCCACCTGGTGGCCGCCCGCGAGACGGTGCTGGCCGTCAACGCCGCCTACATCGCCTCCGCGGCCCGGTCGGAGGAGACCCGTACCGAACCCGCCTTCCGGCTCCAGGGCTCCTACCGCAACATGAACAAGATCGCCCAGCGCGTCCGCCCCGTCATGAACGACGCCGAACGCGCCGCCGTCCTCGACGACCACTACACCGCCGAGGCGCAGACCCTGACCCACGGGGCCGAGGCCAACCTCCTCAAGCTCGCCGAACTGCGCGGCACGCTCACCCCCGAGCAGGCCGACCGCTGGGCCGAGGTGCGCGCCGCCCACGTCCGCGCCCGCACCCTCGGCGGTCCGGACGACGACCCGCTCACCCGTGCCGTCGCCGCGCTGGGCCTGCTCGCCGACCGCGTCGCCGCCGTGGAGTCCGCCATCACCCGCGCCGCCGACCCCCGCCACCTCCTGGCCGACCCGCACGCGCGGCACGCCGCCGGCGGAACAGAGCGGTGAGCGCGGGGCCGGTCACAGCCCCGCTCACAGCCGCTCACAGCCGCTCACAGTCCCGTTCACAGCCGCTCACAGCTCCGCCGTGTCCGTCACGTCGAAGGCGTCCAGCAGGCCGGACGCGTCCGGCGGCCCCGCGTCGAGCCGCTGCTCGGACCAGATGGTCTTGTCGTGCCGGCTGTGCCGGACGCCCCAGTGGGTGCTGAGCCGCATCACGATGAACAGGCCCCTGCCGCCCTCGTCGTTGTCCCGGGCCCGGCGCAGATGGGGGCTGGCGTTGTTGGCGTCCGTGACCTCGGTCAGCAGCCGGCCCCGGTCGCGGATGAGCCGCAGCCGCACCGGGCCCTTGCCGTAGCGGATGGCGTTGGTGACGAGTTCGCTGACGACGAGTTCGGTGGTGAAGACCGACTCGTCCAGGCCCCAGGACGCGAGCTGCCGGTCGACGAGCCGCCGGGCGGTGCCCACCACGGAGGCGTCGGCGGGCAGCGTCCAGTCCGCGACGTGCTCCGACGGCAGCGCTCGGGTGCGCGCGAGCAGCAGGACGGCGTCGTCGTGGCGGGAGGGCGCCATGTGGTAGACGGCGGTGTCGCACAGCTCCTGCAGCGGCCGGGTCGTGGAGGCGAGGATGTGTTCGAGACGGCGCCGGGCGGTGTCCTCCCGATCGCCGTTGCCCCGGGTGAGGCCGTTGGTGTGCAGGGCCAGCAGGGTGCCCGGCGCCAGTTCGAGCACGGCCGGGGTGAAGACGTGTCCGCCGCCGGTCCCGAGCGGCGGCCCCTGCGGGACGTCCACGGCGCGGGGGACTCCGTCCGGGTCGACGACGACGGGGGCGGGGTGCCCCGCGCGGACCATGGCGCAGTGCTGGGTGACGGGGTTGTAGACGGTGACCGCGCAGGTCGCCAACGCGGCGTTGCCGCCCGGACCGGAGGCGTCCGCCAGCTGGGAGGCGACCTCGTCCAGGTGGGTCAGCAGCTCGTCCGTCTCCAGGTCCCGCAGGGCGAGGGTGCGCACGGCGAGGCGCAGCTGCCCCATCGTGGCCGCCGCCTCGATGCCGTGGCCGGTGACGTCGCCGACGACGAGGGCGACGCGCGTGCCGGAGAGGGGGACGACGTCGAACCAGTCGCCGCCGGCGCTCTCGGGCAGGTACACGTGGGCGGTCTCCACCGCCGAGAGCAGCGGGATCGCGCCGGGCTGCAGCCGCCGCTGGAGGGCGGCCGCCACGGTGTGCTCGCGTCGGTAGCTGTGCGCGTTGTCCAGGTGCACGGAAGCGGTGAACGCCGCCTGCCGGGCCACGTCCAGATCGGCCTCCTCGAAGGGGTCGGCCCGGTGCCGGTACAGGGTCAGCAGCCCGAGCACGGTGTCCCGGGCCAGCAGCGGGGCGACGATCATGGAGTGCACGCCCGTCCGGACCAGCGGCTCGAAGCCCTCCGGGTCGGTGGACAGCCAGGGGTCGTCGGAGGAGACGCGGACCAGCCGGGCCCGCATGTCGTTGAGGACCTGCGTGTACGGGGTGGGGAAGGGGAGCGGACGGCTGTCGCCCTCCTTGCGGCTCACCGCGGCGGTCGGCGGGGCGAACGCCACCCTCCGCAGCGGAACCTCCGTCCCCGGGGGACCGGCCGCCCGCTCGGCCGCGACGACACCGTCGTCCAGCAGGTCGACGGTGGCCGCGTCGGCGAAGGCGGGCACCAGGGCCGCCACCAGTTCGTCGCCGGTGGTCCGTACGTCCAGCGTGGAGCCGACGGTCGCGTGCACCTCGCTGAGCACGGCGAGCCGGTCCGCCGCGGCCTGCCGCTCGGTCACGTCCTCGACCACGCCCACCAGACCGGGCCTGCCGTCGCCGAGGTCGTGCAGCGGGAAGAGGGACACCTCGACGGCGAGGGTGCGGTGCGGACCGGACGGCGCCCTGCCCCGGACCAGGCGGCCCCGCAACGCCTCGCCGGTCGACAGGACCTCGTCGATCAGCATCTGGAGTTCGCCCGCTTCGAACCCGGGGGCGAAGTCGGCGATGCCCCGTCCGACGACGTCCTCCTCGGACAGCCCCCGCACTCCCCGGCCGGCGGGGTTGTAGCGGGTGACCCGCTGCTCGGAGTCGAAGACGAACAGGCCCTGGGGCGAGTTGGCGAACAGCGCGTTGAGCACCGCGGCGTCGCCGATGGGATCGCGAGTCACGCATGCTCTCCCTTCGCGGCCTTCCCCTTCACCTTCCTCACCTTCCTCACCTTCTCGCATCGGCCCCGTCCGGCAACTCGGCCGGAGGATGTGCTTGGCTCGACGCGACCGCCGACAGCGGCAACTGGGGGAAGCGGGATCCGGGGGAAGTGGGAACCGGGGGAAGCGGGAACCGGAAGAAGCGGGAACCGGGGAAGGGAGACGGACTGCCGTGCACGTGCTGATCCTCGGCGGCACCACGGAGGCCCGCCGCCTGGCCGAACTGCTGGCGGCCGGGCAGCCGGCGGGGCCACGCGTGACGACCTCCCTGGCAGGACGGGTCTCCGCGCCCAGGAGACCACCCGGCGAGGTACGCGTCGGTGGCTTCGGCGGCGCCGACGGACTGGCCGCCTGGCTCCGCGAGCACGCCGTCGACCTGCTCGTCGACGCCACCCACCCCTTCGCCGGCACCATCACCCGCAACGCGGCACACGCCGCCGCCACCGCCCGGGTCCCGCTGCTCGCGCTGCAACGCCCCGGCTGGCGGCCGGTCGACGGGGACGTCTGGCACGAGGCCGGCTCCCTGCCGGAGGCCGCCGCACTGCTGCCCGCGCTCGGCCGGCGGGTCTTCCTGACCACCGGCCGCACGGGCCTGGCCGTCTTCGCCCCGCTGGCCGACCCGTGGTTCCTCGTCCGGTCCGTCGACGCGCCCGAGGGGCCCCGCCCGCCCCGCACGGAAGTCCTGCTGGACCGCGGCCCCTTCACCCTCGAAGGGGAGCGCGAGCTGCTGCGCCGGCACCGGATCGACGTCCTGGTCACCAAGGACAGCGGGGGAGCGGCCACCGCCCCGAAGCTGACGGCGGCCCGTGAGGCGGGGCTGCCGGTGCTCGTGGTGCGCAGGCCCCCGGTGCCCGAGGGGGTACCGGTCGTGACCGAACCCGGGCAGGCGGCACGGTGGGTCGCGGGGGCCCGCGCGAGGCGCAACCCCTAGGTCACGTGCGGGCCGCCGTACCGCGCGCGGCTCACTCCTCCTCGCCGGCGATCGCGTTGATCGCGGCGGCGGCGAGCGCGCTGCCCCCGCGACGCCCCCGTACGACGAGGTGCTCCACCCCGGACGGGTGGGCGGCCAGCGCCTCCTTGGACTCGGCGGCACCGACGAAGCCGACGGGTACGCCGATGACCGCGGCCGGGCGCGGAGCCCCCTCGCCGATCATCTCCAGCAGCCGGAAGAGCGCGGTGGGCGCGTTGCCGACGGCGACCACGGCACCGTCCAGCCGGTCGCGCCACAGCTCCAGCGCGGCGGCGCTGCGCGTGGTGCCGAGCCGGGCCGCCAGCTCGGGGACGGCGGGGTCGGACAGGGTGCACACGACGTCGTTGTCCGCGGGCAGCCGGGCGCGCGTCACACCGCTCGCCACCATCCGCACGTCGCACAGCACGGGCGCACCGGCGCGCAGGGCCTCGCGGGCGCGGGAGACGACGCCCGGGGACCAGGACAGATCGCGGACCAGGTCGACCATGCCGCAGGCGTGGATCATCCGGACCGCGACCCGGCCGACGTCGGCGGGCAGCCCGGACAGGTCGGCCTCCGCGCGGATGGTGGCGAAGGACTGGCGGTAGATGGCCGCGCCGTCCTTCTCGTACTCGTACTCGTACTCGTTCTTGGAGTCGTACGGGGTCACGGTGCTCTTCTCGCTGTTCTCGGTCGGCGGACGGCCACGGCGGGGAGCATACCGACAGGTGTGCGGCGGCGGTTTGCGGTGCGCCGCACGGTGAAACCCGGCAGGAACCACCCGGACGTACCCGTGAACGGAAGGGAAGCGGCCGCCATGCCCACCACCGTCAACGACCTGCTCCGCACCTACCCGGCCGACCTGGGCGGCGTGGACCGGGAGGCCATGGCCAGGTGTATCGAGGAGTGCCTCAGGTGCGCCCAGGCGTGCACCGCGTGCGCCGACGCCTGCCTGTCGGAGCCCACGGTCGCGGATCTGACCAAGTGCATCCGCACCGACATGGACTGCGCCGACGTCTGCACCGCCACGGCCGCGGTCCTGTCCCGGCACACGGGCTACGACGCCAACGTGACCCGGGCCGTGCTCCAGGCCTGCGCGACCGTCTGCGCGGCGTGCGGCGACGAGTGCGCCCGGCACGCCGGCCTGCACGAGCACTGCCGGGTCTGCGCGGAGGCGTGCCGGAGCTGTGAGCAGGCGTGCCAGGAACTGCTCGCCGGCCTGGGCTGAGGCCGGCGAGCAGTTCGTCGGGGGTCGTCGGGGAACGGTCCGGGTCCGGCCGGTCAGTGGTAGGCGTGGACGACGGCGTGGCCCTTGCCGCGGCCGATCATCCACTTGTTGACCGGCGTGGTGATCACGAACGCCACGGCGAAGCCGCCGAGCAGGGCGTACCAGAACAGCCCGTCCGACAGATGCGCGTCCATCGCGCCCGGTACGAGGGCGATGATGCCGTTGTCGACCAGCTCCATCACCGCGATGGAGACGGTGTCGGCGGCCAGCGCCACCTTGATCGCGGCCTTCATGGACACCCCGGCGCGCACGACCGCGAAGAGGGTGAAGGAGTAGCCGAAGACGAAGGCCAGGGCGATGGCCAGCACCATGGTCGGCACGTTGCCCCACATCAGCGCGGTGCCGATGACCATGCCGAGGATCTCGCCGATGGCGCACCCGGTGAGGCAGTGCAGCGTCGCCTGCATGGCGGTCGCCCAGGTGGTGCCGTGCCCGTGCCCGTGCTCGTGGCGGTGTCCGTGCCCGTCGTCCTCGGGGGCGGAGTGGTGCGTGCTGTGGTCCATGTCGTGGTCCATGACGGAGAAGATATACCCCCGGGGGGTATCCAGTCCAGGAGATGGCCCCGTCACCAGGCCTCCGATTCCTCCGATTCCTCCGATTCCTCCGATTCCTCGGCCCCGTCCGTCGCGGGCGCCGTCCGGCCCGTCCCCCGCACCCGCGCCGCGACCAGCGGGAACACGAGCACGGAGACCATCGCGGCGCCGACCAGCGAAGCCGCCTGGTCCGTGGCGATCAGCTCCTGGTCGACGCCGATGGTCGTGATGGCGACGACCAGCGGCAGGCACGTCGAGGTGAACAGCGCCAGCGCCGCCCGGTCCCGGCGGTCGAGATCCCTGGGCGCGAGGAGGTACACCGGGCCCCCGTGCACCAGCAGGAAGAGCAGCAGGAACCCCGGCACCAGCAGCAGCGCGCCCGGGTCGTGCAGCAGCGCGTCCAGGTCGAACTCGATACCGGTGACCACGTAGAAGAGGGGCACGAGGAAGCCGAAGCCCATGGCCTCCACCTTGCCGAGGACCTCCCCGCTGCTCGCGGGCGCGGCCCGGAGCAGTACCAGCCGGGTCAGGACACCGGCCGCGAACGCGCCCAGCAGGACGTCGAGTCCGAACACCTCGGCGAGGCCCAGCATGCAGGCGAGCAGCAGCATCACGAACCGGACCGCGAACTGGCCGCTCGTGTGCAGGGTCCGCTCGGTCAGCCGGGCGAACCAGGGCGGTCTCGGGCGCAGCGCCCAGAACACGGCGGCGGCCGTGATCGCCCCGAACGCGGCCAGCAGCGCCGCCGACTCGGCCGGCCGCCGTCCGCTGAGCAGCAGCGCCACGGCGATCACGGGCCCGAACTCGCCGACCGCGCCGAACGCCGAGATAACCGTCCCGAACCGGCCGCGCAGCTCGCCGCTGTCCCGCAGCATCGGCAGTACGGTGCCGAGCGTGGTGCTGGTGAGCGCGGTGCCGATGACGAACGCCCCGAAGACGTCCCCGCGGCTGACGAGCAGCGCCAGCGCGATCCCGGCGACGAGGGCGATCGGCCAGGACCACAGGGAACGGCGCAGGGTGTCGCCCCGGACGGCGGCGAAGTCGATCTCGTAGCCGGCCAGGAAGATGAGCATGGACAGGCCGAGGTCGGCCAGCGTGTCCACGACGTCGTCGGGACGCGCCCAGCCGAGTACGTCCGGACCCATCACGATGCCGAGCGCGATCTCGAAGATGACCAGGGGGACCCGGACCCGCCGCCCCGTGGCGTGGACGAGGAGCGGCGCCAGGACCGCGGCGGCCAGGATCAGGACGAGGGTGCCCGGGTGGCTCATGAGGCACCGCCGTGCCGCCCGGCCACGGACTGCCGCGGACGTCGCCGCCCCGCCTTCCGTGCCATCGACGCTCCCTCGCGAACGGCGTGCCGGGACGGGACACCGACGGCGCCCGCCCCTGCCACTGTCGCCCGCCGGACAGACCGGGACTACCGGGCGTACGCCGGACGGAGGAGCGAAGGGAGGAGCGAAGGATGGAGCGAAAGAGGAGCGGCGAATCTCCGTTGCTCCCCCGCATGCGGTGGCCTACCGTCCCGGTCATGCTGCCCCCGGTGGAATCGGACGAAGAGCGGGACGCGGTCGTCCCCGACGAGACGGTGATGCGCCTCGGTGCGGCCGACCTGTGCGCACGCCTGGGCCTCGCGGACGCACCGCTGACCCGCTTCCCGGACGGCTCCCAGCCGGTCTACGCGGTGGGCGACGAGCACGTGCTCAAGCTGTTCCCGGGAGCCGCCGCGCAGGCGGGCATCGCGGAGGGCCGGGTCCTCACCCACCTCCAGGGACGGCTGCCGACACCGACTCCCCGGGTCCGTGACTTCGGCCCCTGCGAGAACGGCTGGCAGTACGTCCTGATGTCCCGCCTCCCCGGCGAGAACCTGGCCCGCGCCTGGGACCGCGTGCCCCGCGACCACCGCGAACGGCTCGTCACCGAGGTCGGGGAAACCCTCGCGGTACTGCACTCCCTCGACCCCGGTCCCCTCGGGGACGTCCTCGGCCCCGGCGACTGGGGCGCCTTCCTGGACCGTCAGCGAGCCGGCGCCGTGCGACAGCAGCGCGCCCACGGGCTGCCGGCCGGCTGGCTGGAGCAGATCCCCGACTTCCTGGCCTCGGTCCCGCTGCCGCGCGACCCGGACCGCTGCCTGCTGCACACCGAGGTGATGCGGCAGCACTTCATGGTCGACCCCGAGGGGCGGCGGCTGACCGGGCTCTTCGACTTCGAACCCGCCATGATCGGTGACCGCGCCTACGACTTCGTGGCCGTCGGCCTGTTCGTCACCGGCGGCGACCCGGACCTGCTGGCCCGCCTGGCCAAGGCGTACGGCCACACCTTCGACCCGTCGGTACTGCTCGCGTACACGCTGCTGCACGTGTACAGCGACCTCCCCTGGTACCTGCGTGAACTGCCCGTACCCGGCGTGGAAACACTCCCGGCGCTCGCGGAGGCGTGGTTCGGCACCACGAGGGTCAGTGGCTGCCGGTGAGTTCGCCGGTGAGCCTGCCGTGGAGGTCGGCGCTCGGGGTGTTCAGGCCGGTGATCTCGACGGTCTTGCCGCGTTGCTCGTACTTCGTCTCGATCGCGTCCAGGGCGGCCACGGAGGAGGCGTCCCAGATGTGGGCGGCGGAGAGGTCGATGACGACCCGGTCCGGGTCGCCCGCGTAGTCGAACTGGCCGACGAGGTCGTTGGAGGAGGCGAAGAACAGCTCCCCGGTGACCCGGTAGACGACCGTGGTGCCGTCGGGGTCCGTGACGGCGGTGACCTGGGCGAGGTGGGCGACGCGCCGGGCGAAGACGACCATGGCGGTGACGGTGCCGACGACGACGCCGATGGCGAGGTTGTCGGTGGCGACCACGACGATCACGGTGATGACCATGACGGCGATCTCCCCGGCGGGCATCCGCCTCAGGGTCCTGGGCGCGACGGAGTGCCAGTCGAAGGTGCCGAAGGCGACCATGACCATGACGGCGACCAGAGCGGCCATGGGGATGTCGGAGACGACCGGGCCGAAGACGATGCACAGCACCATCAGGAACGAGCCCGCGAGGAAGGTGGAGACGCGGGTACGGGCGCCGGACACCTTCACGTTGATCATGGTCTGGCCGATCATCGCGCAGCCGCCCATCCCGCCGAAGAAACCGGTGACGATGTTGGCGACGCCCTGGCCGATGGACTCACGGGTCTTGGAGGAGTGGGTGTCGGTGATGTCGTCGACGAGCCTGGCGGTCATCAGCGACTCCATCAGGCCGACCAGCGCCATGGCGAGGGCGTAGGGCGCGACGGTGGTCAGGGTGTCCAGGGTGAAGGGCACGTCGGGCAGCCCCGGCACCGGCAGCGAGGACGGCAGTTCGCCCTTGTCGCCGACGGTGGGCACCGCGATCCCGGCGGCGACGGTGATCACGGTGAGGATGACGATGGACACCAGCGGGGCCGGGACCACCCTGGTGACCCTCGGGAAGAACACCATCAGCGCCAGGCCGCCGATGATCAGCGGGTAGACCGGCCAGGGCACGTCGTGCATCTCCGGCACCTGCGCCATGAAGATCATGACGGCGAGGGCGTTCACGAAGCCCGTCATCACCGAGCGGGGCACGAACCGCATGAGCTTGGCCACGCCCACCGCGCCCAGGACGATCTGGAAGACACCGGCCAGGATGACGGTCGCGACGAGATGGCCCAGGCCGTGTTCCCTGTTCATCGGCGCGATGACGAGTGCGACCGCGCCGGTGGCTGCGGAGATCATCGCGCGGCGACCGCCGACGACGGAGATCGTCACGGCCATGGTGAAGGAGGCGAACAGGCCGATCGCCGGGTCGACACCGGCGATGATCGAGAAGGAGATGGCCTCCGGGATCAGCGCCAGGGCGACGACGAGACCGGCCAGCACCTCGGTGCGCCAGACCTTCGGATCGTTCAGCCAGTCAGGCTTGAGGGCGCGCAGCCGCGCGGCCGGAGTAGTGGGAGTCACAGCGGCAGAAGACAAGAAGACGCGTACCTGTCGTGCTCGGGCACACCCACGGGCAGGCCGTGCGTGCGGCAAGGGCGCGCAGGGAGCCGGAACGGCACCCCGCGGGCGACCCGCGGAGCGGGCCGGAAGTCTGGGGACGAGAGGCGAGGGACGCGGGGCCGGACCGATACGGACCCGGCCGGGCTGCTCACATCCAGAGGCGAAGGCTCACGGCGGGCACGCGGCGGCGACCGGCTTCAGAGGCTCGCGCACGCACTCTCCCGCGGGAATCGGATCTTCGCCGGGGGCGTCATCGGCCCCGGAACGACAGAGCGGGGTAACCGGGGCCACCCTCGCCGCCCTCAACTCTACCCTAACGTTAGAGTAGAGATCGACGGACCGCCGGGCTGACGGACCGACGCGAAGGGCCAGGAGAACAACGGTGGACGAATTGGACGACGTGGACGACAGGCACATGCAGATCGGTGAGGTCGCCGCGCGGACGGAGCTGTCCCTGCGCACCATCCGGCACTACGAGGAGACCGGCCTGGTCATCCCCTCCGACCGGTCCCAGGGCGGCTTCCGCCTATACACCGAGACCGACGTCGCCCGGCTCATGGTCATCCGCCGGATGAAGCCGCTCGGCTTCACCCTCGAGCAGATGCGCGACCTGCTCGACGCCACCGACCGCCTGGACGGCGACGCCGCCGCCCTCGACACGGCCGAGCGCGACGCCCTGCTGGAACGCGTCCGCACGTACCAGCAGGCCGCCGCCGAACAGGTGGAGAAACTCCGAACCCAACTGTCCCGCGCCGAGGACTTCGCCACCACCCTGACCGCCCGCCTGAACCGAACGGTCCCGCCAGCCGACACGCAGCACGGCGACGGCATCAAGAAGTCGCGTTGAGCGTCGACCTGCCCTTCTTCCGGTATCATCCGGACCCCCTGGCAAGCGGGTCCATCCGCACGTCCGCCGAGCCATGCGCCTGCTGCGGCCGCAGCACGGGCTGGATCTACACAGCCACGTTCTACTCCGTCCACGAGGTCAGCGGACGTTTCTGCCCCTGGTGCATCGCAGACGGGAGCGCGGCTGAACGCTTCGCAGGTGAGTTCACCGACTCCTACGGTCTCGACGGCGTGTTGCACGAGATCACCCGCCGCACACCGGGCTTCCACGCTTGGCAGGATCCGCACTGGCTCGTCCACTGCCACGACGCGGGTGCCTTCGTGGGCGAAGTCGGGTACACCGAGTTGGCGGAGCATCCCGAAGCCCTCGACCAGCTACGTGCCGACCTGCGCCTTGACGGCCACTACGACGAAGGCCGGCTTGAGCGTCTCCTGGCCCACCTGGGCGAGGGGATGACCGCGATGCTCTTCCGGTGCATCGTCTGTGGCGCGCACCTCGCCTACACCGACGCATCCTGAAGACCGTCTGCCGTGGCGAGTCCACGACATGCGCAAACGTGTCCTGGTAGCTGTCTGGTTTGGGAACCCGTCCTCATGTGTGCCGTCCCGTGCCGACTGAAGCAGCAGCCGCGCGAGTTCGAGGAGCGCGGCCCGAGGCCTGCGGCGGCGTGCGTCATGCATTTCGAGGCATATGCCGTTGACTGCATGGCGGAGGGATGGCAGATCGAGATCGAACCCGAAGTGCGGGATTGCCCGAAGCCGCTTCCATTCCGCCTGTACCGGCGGGCCGAGGTCCGCGAGGCAGCAGAAGTTGAGCGCGCACAGTCTGCGAAACCGAAACCGAAACCGAACCCGCCCACGCCCAGCACATCTACGAGCGGCGCAAGGGGAGCTGATGAACCACAGCACATGGAGGACGCGTCGGACTCGCCTGCTTGAGGGCGAGGCGGTGGAGTACGACCAGGAATACGTCGACGCCCGCCTGGCCGGCGACCTCGGGCAGGCGGTGTACGACCGGAGGACCGAGCCGGGGCTCTCCCAGTCGGAGCTGGCAGACCTGGAGCCGGGATGACCCAGCCCCAGGTCTCCCGGACGGAGGGGGCGACACCGTGCCGACGCTCCCGCTGCTGCGACGCCTGGCCAAGGCTTCGGCCGGCACACTGAACCTGACCATTGACAAAGGCGACTCACACGTCCCCCACACGCCGCCTGAACCGACGAAGGGCACCTATGAACGACTGTAGGTGCCCTTTCCGGTGCCCCCGGCAGGACTCGAACCTGCGACACCCGCTTTAGGAGTTCGATCTATGCCCGTCCTACGTGTCGTTGTCGCCTGATCCGGCGGCCGTTCCAGGGTGCTGTTGTGCGTCCCCGCCCGGCCTCGTTGATGTCACCGTTGGATGTCAACGGAACAGGTCCGGAGCTGGGCAGACCTCCAACACATCCTCCGGCCGGTCTGACCATCGCCACCACGTGTGCCGTTCGGAGCACCGCCACACTGCCCGGCAAGTCCGCCGCCCGTCGTCTTCCCGCTTGGCGAGGATCAGCCCGAGCGACCTCAGAGGTTGGCTGCACTCGGGACAGGATGCGGTCTCGCCGCTTATTACGTGCACTTTCATCCTTGCCGCGCTCGCCACGGTTCGACATGGTGGCACCTAGCTCTCTGGGTATATCCGCCGTGGACGCCTGCACTGACTGCACCCCAGAAGGGCTCTGCGTCCCGGAAGTGGCCTCCGCCTGTATGCCACTCAAGGCCCGGGTAGGCGTCGCGAAGAGCGCAAAGGGCTGCTGAGGCGAGGCCGCAGCGCTTGAACCCTTCATAGGCGTAGGGGGATTCCACCCAGCCCATGTCGCAAGTCTTGCAGACCACGTACTCGACCTCGAAGGCCAGTTCGGTACCGAAGTAGGCTGCGCGTATCCGCCAGCCTTGCCGTTCGTAGTGTCCGGCCGGTCTGTCGACCCAGGGTCTGGGTGGCGGTGCTGTGGATGGCTTGTAGTCGTACGACTCGGGGTTAACCCATCGGCGGAAGCGGTCGCGCCACGATGGCTTTTCGGGCCAAGCTCGTACCCAGTGCACGAAGCCGGCCTGCCGGGCCAGGTCGCGGATTGGCGTCTCGGTTGTTCCCACGGAGCCCCCTCGTAAACGCAAAGAGCTGCGCTCAGCTCGACACTGCCCCACCCGCGAAGCCGACTGCAAGGTCTCCCAGTACGTCACAAATGGTGCTGGACCACTGCTTCATGCTGCTCAACTTCGATGCACCAGCCATACGGTTCTCCTCGTCGTTCGTCTTCGAGTCTTGGTCGTCGTCGTTCAACTTCGATGCCAGGACCTTGCAGATGACGGCTGCGGAGAGGGACAGCGCGAGACTCGGCAGTGCCGAGCTGAGCGCAGCTCCGTTGGCATCCTAACCATGCTCGGCAGTCAGCGAGGTGTGAATGAGACGCAACGAGCAGGGGTATGCCAGGGGGCCCTATCGGCTGATTGGGATCTCGTAGACGATCTCGCAGTGAGCCGCAGGGACCACGATGTCCGCTGTCTCCACGGGTCGACCGTCGTCGCTGTAGTACGTCCGTCGGATGTGTGTGACGAGTGCGGCTTTCTGAGTGCCGAGTAGCGAGGCCTCCTCGGCGGTCGCCTGCCTCGGCTCGGGCTGCTCCACGGCGTGGCTGACCGTGATGCCGATCGCGGCCATGCGGTTCACGACGCCCGCTCCAGCGTGCGGCCCGCCCTCAGGAAGAACGACGAGAGTGCCGGCGGTGAGGTCGTACGGCTCCCAACTGGTCGAGAGCTGCACGGGCCTGCCGTCGGCCAGGAACTCGTACGCGGTTCGGACGCACAGCTCGCTCTCGGCGATCCCGAGTCGGGCGGCGATTTCCGCCGGGGCCGGCACCTTGGCGTCGGTCCTGCTCTCCCAGTCGCCCTGCCTGCCGACGGCCTTCATGTCCGCCCGGAAAGGCGACCCTTCGGGCTGCTCGCGCGCCGACGACCGCACCACGCGTACGCGTTGCCGGGGCTCGGCGACGTAGGTGCCCGAACCGGCTCGACCTTCCAGCACGCCTTGGGAGATCAGCAGCTCTTGAGCCCTACGGACGACGTTCTCGCCTACGCCGCACTCCTGGCCGATCTGCGCGCGGGAGGGCAGCCGGTCCCCCGGTTCCCACACATGCTCCGCGATCCGCTGCCGTAGCTCGTCGGCGATGCGGAGATAGGGCGGCTGCTCAGGCATATGGAAAATCTAGTCCACTAGCTCTAATCTAGTTAACTAGCTTTACTCAAAGTGATCGCCGAGTGACGGAGGCTTCCCTGTGCCCGCTTCGCGAGTGAGCGCGGAGGCCATCGCCGCCCGGTTATCGGCGGTCGGGCTCACCACACGCGTGGAGGAGCACGACCGGTGCATGTCGGTCGAGGCGGAGGTGCCGGAATCGCTCTCCGCCGAGTCATGGCGGGAGGTCCTGGAAGTCCTGGCGGAGGCCGATCGATTCGGGCTCCACGCCACCAGCTTGAACGGCCGCACCCTATGGGCGGTCGTACGCAAAGCGGCCCCCACGACGGGCGATGTCGGGGGACCGAGCTATCAGCGATAGGAGCTGAGCAGCGTGCTCAACCGTATCCGCCGTGCCGTCTCGCTCGCCAGAGCGCGGTACTTCCCCAAGGGCAGGCACCGCCGAGCCTTAACGCCGTCCCGGACGGCTGTAGCGACGCCTCCCCCGCTCGCCGCAGAGCCACCGGCCGTCCCGGAATGGATGCCGGACTCCGCCGACCGCCTTCACCTCCTCCTGGGCGAGGACAACGCGCTCGTCCGCCCGTACGTGCTGGCCTGGGAGCGGCAGCGCGCACGCCAACGCTCGATGGTCGTGGCGCCGCGACTGTCGGCCGAGGCGTTCTCGGCCCTGGCAGGTGCTCGCTGATGCCCCCTCGTCAACGCCTCCACATTTCGGAAACCGCGGCGGCTGCCTACCGGTCGACCGCATGCCGGGTCGGCACCCACACAGCCTGTGCGGAAGCGTCGCCATCCCTTGCGCCGGTCGACCTGCCGGTGATCTACGAGACGTGCGCCTGCCCCTGCCACCCCGCGCCGGACCACTCCACGCGATCGGCGGTGAACCGGTGAGCAACTGGGCGCCCGGGGGTGCGCTGGCATCCAACGTCGAGATCACGGCAGCCACCGTTCTGCGGGGCGACATCATCCAAGTCGGCGGTCGAGCCTGCCGGGTGAGCGACCTCTTCCAGTTGCCCCAGGGCGCGAAGCAACTCCTGTTCGAGTCGGGAGAGCTGCTGACCATAAACGGGCGAACCCGACTCGTCGCCGTGCGGATGACGAGAAGGCGGTGACACAGTCCATGACGTCACGCCGCCTCGTCGTCGCTGACGACCTGAGACGCCAGATCACGACCGGCCGAATCGGACCCGGTGAACGGCTCCCGTCTGAGTCCGCCCTGGCCGACCGGTACAAGGTCAGCACGGCCACACTGCGAAGCGCCCTCGCCGTACTCCAGGGAGAAGGCCTCGTCGAGAAGATCCACGGCAAGGGCAACTTCGTCCGCCGCCCGCTGCGAAAGATCACGTACGTCGGTGGATGGGGCACGCTGGATCCTCGGACTGCCGCAGACGTGGACCTGCGCGTGACAGTCCGCACTACGGCACTGCCCGCGCGGGGCCACCTCACAGCGCTGCTGAAGGTGGACGACGGAAGCCCACTGACCGAATTCCTCCGACTCAGCTACGAGGGAGAGTCCCCGCACAGCCTGGCCCGCGTCTACGTACCACGAGACCTGACACCGACCACGGCGCTCAGCAACCGGTCCTCAAGGACGTGGGCGGAAGCCAGTTTCTCTGTGCCGGACCCGCCGCCGGCCGAGGTGCACGAGATGGTGTCCGCACGTCTCCCAACGCCGGATGAGGCGTCGACCCTGCGGATCAACACAGCCTTGGCCGTCCTCGCGATCACCCGCGTTGCGGCAGACAACACCGGGCGAGTCATTGAGGCGGCATTACTGGTGTTCCCTGGGGATCGTGTCGACGCCGTCTTCAGCACCCACCACGTGATCGAAGAAAGGCAGGCGCACAGGTGACGCCGCAGAACGAACTACGACTCCTCCCGTGGTCGGGCCCGGATGGCAAGCCCTGCTACCTCAGCACCGATGACAGCGGCGGCTACATGTCCCGCCTGGCGGACAACATCGAAGCGGTACAGCTCGGGATGGCAACCGATCTTCTGGAGCGGGCCGCCGGAGTCCTCGGCGACCAGGACGCCGGCCGCGATGACCTGCGGCTCATGCTTATCGAAGTGACCCGAGCCCTACGAGACGCGGTCCGCGTGGCAACCAGCCGCGGTCACCTCCTGGCGGTGAGCGAACTCCAGTCCTAAAGGGCACGGTCAAGGCGGCGAAGCCCGCCTACTGATCGCCGCTCCCGCTGACCAGCGGTCCTGGCGAAGCCCACGGCTCTGACCAGCCCAGATGCCGTGGGCTTCTGTGTTGTCGGTCGGCGTTGGGCGCCCTTGGACGGCCCAGAGACGGCCCCAGACTCCGGGTCCTACGGACTGGAGCTGACCCGTTGGCACGGCTCTTCGTCACTCCAGGTGGATGGAAGCGACCGGCAGTTGTTCCTTGTAGCGCCACGTGAAGGTGCGGTCAGGTTCGAGGTGGGCCTCTCCCCAGTAGATGGCATGAATGCCGTTCTCGGCGTCGGCCGTGAAGAACACACAGACAAGCCTCGTTGAGGCTCCCAGCTCCTCGAAGGCCTCTTGAAGCCCCAGGTACTCCTCAGTCGCCACGGTGCCGTCGACGTCAAACAGAGCGTCTGGACCCTCCGGCCCGTGAGCCCGAAAGAGGCGACGGCGAGTGGGTGAGACGTTGGCGGGCAGTCGGGCCCGGTCCAGGGGCTTCGGCTTGTCGCCGTATCGGAACGGGAAGAGTGCGTGATCGTGAATCACCGCATACTCGTACCCACGCACGTCCCTTACCGACTCTCCCAGCTTCCGCGCCGTCTCCGCCAGGTTCTCGCGGACCACCCCGGCGAGGGTGACGCCGTAGGGACTCCGCTTCTTCAACCCTGCCGCGCGGTGTGCGGCATGAGCCTTGGCGTGGGCCTCGGCCAATTGCACCGGGACAGCCGCGGAGACTGCGCCGGCATGCTGCCCGAACCGCTCGACAGCCCAGGCCGAAGGTCCCAACGCACAGTCACCCGACATACACACACTACCTCTACGCGACCACCCCGCTTCGAACTGTGTGACACGTCCAACAGGGGATACAAGGTGGTGATTCGGCCACGGGTGTCCGCTTCGCAACACAGCCACAACTGATCACGCGCGGCCGTGACCTGCGGCCGCCTTACCGATCAACGCCCTGACCTGCTGCTGAGCTGTCGGTAGCTGTCGACGTTGGCGCCCTTCTACGGCCCTAGGACGGCCCGGGAGGGCGTTCGTATGTGTAAGTACCGCATCTGGGTTTCCCTCCTGTTAGCGCCCTGTGACCGTGCACCCCTTCATGGCGAGGATTGGACTGCATCGTCGCTGGTTCCGGACGTGAACATTCCACATCAGCGGCCTCAATCGAAGAGTGATCACGCTACGCGCAGGAAAACCCACTCCCTGTAGCTTGCGAGCATCGGTCATAGCCGATACTCTCGGAACAGTCAACAAAACCCTTCCATGGAGGTAACCCACAGCTACACTTCCCTTACGCAGCCATGAGATGGGCGCTCGAAGTGCGCGCAGCCTCTCCCGTGGTGGTGGGTCGCGTCCACGGGGAGGGGGCAGTCTGACCAGTCGACGATGGCGGTTCTATAGGACCCGTAACGACAAAGATGTTGTTAGAGAGGATCTTAAGAGCCTTGGGGTGGGGGCCCGTGCGGCTGTTCTCGACGCCATGAAGCGCGTCGTGAAGCAGGAACACATGCCTTATGAACAAGAGTCGGTCGGCAATGGGATATTTGCTGTCCGAGTTTTCTTTTCCGGCTGCACTTATCGGCTTCTCTACTCGCCAGTAGGGAGTCACGATCAAGTGTTTCTTGCGCTTCACGTCATCAACAAGAAAGACAGGAAGCTTCCCAAGGCGGCTAAAGATCTAGCGATCGAAAGACTGAAGGACTGGACATCACGCGATTAGCTCAAGGAGTGTCATGAGCCGAGACGAGCTGGATGACCTCGATGTTTTCATTGAGGAAGAGCTGGCAAATCCCGAGTTTGAGGCTGCCTTCGAAGATGCGCGTAGTCGTAGTTCGTTGCTTCGTCGCATGGTTACCCGTAGGAAGGCGCGGAGGATCAGCCAGGCTACGGTCGCTGAGCGGATGGAGACCACACAGTCCGCAGTATCCGAACTTGAATCGGGGAGCACTGATCCGCGTCTTTCGACAATGCAGCGTTACGCTAGGGCGATAGGCTGTCGTCTAGACGTACGACTCAGGGACGATGGCGGAGATTGGCGCTTCAGCAATGCTTATGCCGTCGGCGCTGTACATCGCGAGGGTAATCGCGCAAATGCAGCTTGGGTTACGGAGGAAGCGAACGCTACCTTCAGCGGTAGCAATGTCTGGTCCTCTTCGGTTTACGCGCTGCGACGTGAGGGCGTGAATCGCTGATATGGAATCTCCCGCTGAATATGCGGAATCATTGCGGCTTGCCTCGACGCTACATGAATCCGCTAATCTCCGTGGAATCCGACTGAACTCGCTTGAAGCGAAGGTAACGGATCGGAAGCCTGACCCGCCTTACAATGTGGTCACCGAGTTGAGTCCGAGTGTCTCAGTTGCGGAGAAGTCGATCACCTTTGAGGTCCAATATGAGGTGACGGTCTCAGCGGAAGACCAGGAGGTCTTCCGGATCTCATGTGCTTTTCAAGCGGGCTATGAGCATGAGCTCGATGACGTAACGCTCGATATGGCCTCCACCTACGGCGACGTAATTGTTCTCGCTACGTTGCACCCCTATGTTCGCGAACTCGTGCACAGGGTCAGTTCGGATCTTGGTTTTCCTGGTCTCTTCCTGGATAACTTGGACAGTAAAGATCTGTTCCGATTGTTGAGTGAGGAAGAGATCAAGAAGGGTGACAAGGGCGACTAAGTCCAGAGTGAGCGACTAGCGCCGCACAATGTGATCAACGTGAGGTCCCTAGACGAGAAGCCTACGGCGTCTGACGAGTTCAGATGCCGTGGGCTTTCTGCGTTATCGGCCAGCGGTGTAAGGCCTCACTCGTCCGTAGGGGTTGCCCGTGCCGGCAATGTCAGGTGTCGAGGAAGTCCCAGTCTTCCCCGAGGACCCATCGGAGCGCTGAGAGCTTGCCGTGGACGAATCCCCAACCCCAGTCATCCCACGGACCGACATTGTCCTTGCCATAACGCTGCTCGATGTCACGCATGGCAGCGTCCATGTTGCCTTGTAGTCCCGGTTTTAGTGGTTCATGATCTCCGCCCTTGATCTTTTCCAATAGGATTAGTTTACGTACGTACCAAATTTTTTCGAAGTATTCATTCTCCGCCCTCAGGATCTCGGTAAGTGGTCTGGTTTCGGTGCGCACTAGATCTACTTCCTCGGTCAGCTCCGTAAACTCCTTTCTGAAATGGCTCAACATTATGGAGTTCAGCCCTTCTACCCCATGTGCATACCGTGAGCGCACTTGATCGAATATGTCGGCCAAATCGGGATGAGGTTGTCGCCGGTCACCCTTGGGGGTTGAGAAATCCTCATGATTCGAGGTCGCAAAGCAGGTTACGGTGCCGGGTTCTTGCTCGGTGTTAACGGCTGTTCTGTACAGCTCGATGAGCAAGGCGTCTGCCACGCTGTTCTTGTTGAGGTGGAGGGGTGCCTTCTTCTCCAGTCCGCGCTTGACTGCGGCTTCGTGCTCGACAGATCCGGGCGCAATCCTCTTGCCTCGTTGCAGGAGTTCGGATATTTCAGAGAAATTCTGAAGGGAACTTTCCGCGACGTATGGGATCTGGTGGGTAATCTCAGATATCCAGCGCTGCGCCTCGTCGTCTCCGTACTCCTGTAGGTCCTGCTTTAGAAGGCGGAAGCGCTCACGAACGCTTTGGGTTGCTGCGCTCTCTGCCCGCGGGCGGTTTCGCTCGAATTCATCGATGATGAGCGAAGGAACCAATATTTCTAGTTTCCCTTGATACTTGAGAGCTCTTATGGCGACGATTGTTTGTTGTCCATCCCGCCGCCGAGCCATGTCAAGCCATACAGATGTATCGATGAGAAGTCTCAGCACGGGCCACAGGTTACGGCAGTCTGCGTCGCAGGAGTGGCGAAAAGGTCGGCGGAGCGGCTTTGGGCTGGAGCTGCTTTGGGGCGAGTGATCTTGGCCCCGTAAGCTGATGGCGAGTCGGGCAGTCTGTGGACCTGCCCGTTAAAGCACGACGTTGGGGCCAAGATCTTAGAGGCTCGCCCCAAAGTGGCTGCCTAAAGCCGTGGAGCCGACCGCCCCAGCCACAGAGGGTGTCTCCCCACTTCATGCCCGCAGCCGCCGAGCGCGCCGCCGGGCGCGGTCAGCCGGGGCGAAGACAGGAGGCGGGCCGCGCCGTAGAGGCGGCGCGCGCCCGCGCCGTGCGCGGGCCTTGATGAAGTAGGGAAAGTCTTATCCCGCTGGGATGAGGTGCTTGCCGTCGTGGCTTCGTACGTGGGGGCCGTTGCCGTCCAGGGCGTCCAGGAGTCTGATCGCGTAGACCTCGGCCATGCGTTCGCTGACCTCGGCGGGTGTTAGCCAGGAGACGGCTGTGGACTCGCTTGAGGTGCGTTCGGTGCCGCCGGAGGGCTTGCAGCGGAATACCAGGGCGACGATGCCTCGGGTGGTGTTCTTGTAGACGCCGGTGAGTTCGTCGACCTCGACGTGGATGCCGGTCTCTTCCCAGACTTCGCGGGCTACGCCGGCCTCTGGGGTCTCGTTGAGTTCGAGTACGCCGCCGGGGAGTTCCCAGGTGCCGCTGTCGGCTCGGCTATGGGAACTGCGGTAGAGGGGGGGCAGGTCCGGGCCTCGGTACGTGCAGATCGCGGACGAGATCGTGCAGCAGATCCGGGCGGGTGTGCTCAAGCCCGGTGACATGGTGCCGAGTGAATCGGAGCTGGTGGACCGCTACGGCGTGTCCGGGGGCACGATCCGCAAGGCCATGGTCGAGGTGCGGGCGAGTGGGCTCGTCGAGACACGGCACGGCAAGGGCTCGATCGTGAAGGACCGGCCGCCGGTGCGGCACCGTTCCTCCGATCGCTTCCGGCGTTCGCTCCGTCAGGGCGGCAAGGCTGCGTACCTCGCGGAGTCCGCGCAGTTCGGCGCTACGGCCAAGCCGAGACCTGGACCGCCTCTACCCGGACCGGCGCCTCTGGGCCTGGGCGCACATGCTCGGCTTCCGCGGCCACTTCTCCTCCAAGTCCCGCCGCTACTCCACCACCCTCGGTGCACTCGCCAGACCCGCGCCGACTACCGCGCCGCCCAGGAACACGCCGCCCTCCCAGGACAACCGCGAGCCGGACACCGTCCTCGTCCTCACCGACTGGCAGTACGCCGGCCACGGCCACAGCCCTGGCGAGTCCGCTCTCGCTGCCACCATCGCCCGGGATCTCCAACTCAACCGAGAAACCGCACGCGAAGCACTGCAAGACCAACTGGCCCTGGAAGGAGCCGCAGCATGACCACTGTCACTGTCACCGCCGAGCTGCTGACCGTGCCGGAAGTCATGGCGCGTCTCAAGGTCGGGCGCTCGAAGGTCTATGACCTGATCCGCTCGCGTCGACTCGTCTCGATCAAGATCGATGGGGCGCGTCGTATCCCCGCTGCCGCTGTTCGGGACTTCGTCCTCGGCCAGATCGAGGAGGCTGCCTGATGGCTGGTCCGCGCAAGCGCAATCCGAACGGCGCCGGCACCATCACCAAGCGCAAGGACGGCCGGTACCAGTGCGCTGTCTACGTCCTCCAGCCGGACGGCACCCGCGCTCGCAAGTTCGCCTACGGCAAGACCTGGGCCGAGTGCGACGTCAAGCGCCGGGAGCTGCTCGCCAAGGTGGACCAGGGCGTGCCCGTGCCGACCAAGTCGGCCAAGCTCTCGGAGTGGTTGCCTTACTGGCTGGACAGCGTCATCAAGCCTCGGCGGAAGCTCAGCACGTACGACAAGTACGAGGCGCACGTCCGGCTCTACCTCGTGCCGTTGCTCGGCGCCAAGCGGCTCGAATCCCTCGGCGTCGCCGACGTACGCCGCTTCCTCGTCCGCCTGGAGAAGGAGACAACTGCGGCGACCGCCAAGGAATCCCACCGCGTCCTGCGTTCGGCGCTTTCCTCCGCCTGTCGCGAGGAGCTGATCACGCGCAACGTCGCCAAGCTGGTCGAGCCGCCCCGCACCGACAACCGCGAACTGAAGCCCTGGACCCTCGACGAGACTCTGGACTTTCTCGCGGCATCCCGTAAGGACCCGCTGTACGCGGCCTTCGTGCTTGCCATCGCCATGGGGCTCCGCCGGGGAGAGATCATCGGCCTGCGCTGGTCGGACCTCGACCTCGGCATCCGTGTTCTACGTCCGCCAGCAGACGCAGCGGCGTCGGGGCGTCCTCTACGACGACGATCCGAAGAACCGCCGTCGCCGGGCCGTCCCGCTGCCCGCCCTCTGCATCGCGCCCCTGCGCTGGCACCGGATGCGGCAGGCGGCTGCTCGGGTCAAGGCGGGGGAGCAGTGGCAGGAGTCCGGCTATGTCTTCACCACCCGGACCGGCCGCCAGGTCGAGCCGCGGAACGTCTACCGCTCCTTCACTCGCGTCGCCGAGTCCGCCGGCCTCCGCGTGATCCGGCTGCATGACGCCCGGCATGGCACCGCCACGCTCCTCACGGCGGCCGGAGTCGCGCTCCGTGTCGTGATGGAGATCCTCGGGCACTCGCAGATCAGCATCACCATGGATGTCTACACGCACGTCGTGCAGGACACGCAGCGCGAGGCCATGAGTCACATGGACCGGCTGCTCAGGAAGCGGCGTCCTGATCGTGGGTGATCGCCCGCGTTGATGTCAGAAGTGGATGTCAAAGGCCACCTAGGAACGTTCCTAGGTGGCCTTTTCCCTGGTGCCCCCGGCAGGATTCGAACCTGCGACACCCGCTTTAGGAGAGCGGTGCTCTATCCCCTGAGCTACGGAGGCGGGGCTGACTCGCGACAGTGTAGCGGGTGAGCCCCGGCGGGCGCTGGGGACGCCGTGCGTGAGGGGGAGGGGGCGCAGGGGGACGGTTGGGGGCGACGGCGGTGTTGCGGTGGGCTGTTTCGTGTGGGTGTGGCCGGGTGTGTTTGCACCCAGGTCGTGCGTCGGACTGTGCGGGGCGCGGCGCACCATGTCGTCCGTACTGTCGGAACCGGGAGGGGCGTGGCCCCGTCGAGCGTCCGCCCCACCAGGTCCACCGGCGCATCCTCGAAGCGAGGCCCTCGGCCGGCTCGAGCGTTGCCCACAGACGCAGGAGAGGTACGGCGTCATCTGGACGCCGATGCGCCACTTCCGCCTGGACGACGCGGCTGGCCCGCATCGGCAAGGACCGGGCAGCGTCTAGCGGTTGAGGTCGCCGTCGTTCACCAGTCCCGCCTCGTACGCGATGATCGCCGCCTGCACCCGGTTGCGGACCTCCAACTGGGTGAAGATGGCGCTGACATACGTCTTGATCGTGCCCTCGACCAGGTGCAGCCGCTGGGCGATCTCCGCGTTCGACAGTCCGGCCCCCAGCATGCCGAGGACCTCCTGCTCCCGCTTGGTCAGCAGCGTCGTGCGCTCACCCGACACCTCCGAGCGCGGTGAGGGGGCCCGGCGCAGCTCGGTCATCAGCCGCCGCGCCACCAGCGGGGAGAGGCAGGAGCCGCCGGACGCCACGGCCCGTACGCCGGAGATCAGGTCCCGCGGGTCGGACGCCTTGAGCAGGAACCCGGCCACCCCCTGGTCCAGGGCCCGTTCGATGTACCGGTCCTCGCCGAAGGTGGTGAGGACGACCACCGCGGTGTCCGGGTTGGTGGTCCGCATCTCACCCGCGGCCGTCAGGCCGTCCATCTCCGGCATCCGGATGTCGAGCAGGGCCACGTCGGGCCGGTGCTTGCGGGCCAGTTCGACCGCCTCCCGGCCGTCGGACGCTTCGGCGACCACCTCGATGCCCGGTTCGGTCGTCAGGATGGCGCGAACCCCGGCCCTGATGATGGTCTCGTCGTCGGCGAGCAGTACGCGAATCATCCGATGCCTCCCTGGTGGTCAGAGCGTGTCTGGTCAGAGCGTGTCCTTGGCCATGAGGACATCATCCTTGAAGCACAGCCGGTACATGGCGCCGCCGAAGTCGAGCAGACCGCTGCTCGCCCGGTAGTACTCGCAGGTCGTGCCGGCCGGGACGGACGGCTCGGAGGTGACCGGCGGCGGCTTCCTGATCCGGCGCTCCGGCAGCGCGGGCGCCAGATCGGCGCGGGTCTCGCCCACCCGGATCCGGGCGTAGTCCTCGGGGGCGAGGGACGTGGTCGCCGAGGTGAAGACGTAGAGCCCGCCGAGGAAGGCCACGATGGCGGCGCCGAGTACCGCCGGGATCAGCGCGGCCCGCCGGGCGTCCCGCCTGATCCGGGCCCGGGTGCGCAGCAGCGCGGCCCGGGAGGCGCTGCGCCACGGCCCGGAGGGGGCGGGCAGCTCCGCCGCGTCGGCCGCGGCCCGCCCCTCGTTCCCGGCCGTCGCGGCCCCGGGCACCGTGCCGTCGCTGCCCGTGCCACCGGCTGCCGTGCCGTCCTCCCCGTCGGCCGGGCCCGGCGAACCCGGCCCCGGCGGTTCGGTGGACCGCGACGGTGGGGAGGCGCCGTGCGGCAGTCGCGCGTACACCTCGAAACCGCCCGCGCGCGGGCCGCCCTCGCGCGGGCCCGTGCGCAGTGTGCCGCCCGCGAGCCGGACGCGTTCGTCGAGGCCGATCAGCCCCGCCCCGCTCCCGGCCGCCGGAGCGCTTCCGCCCTGCTCCGGCCGCTCGTTGACGACCGACACCACCGTCTCGTCCGCGGTGTGCGTCACCCGTACGGCGATGGGCGCGCCCGGCGCGTGCTTGGCCGCGTTGGTCAGCGCCTCCTGCACCACCCGGTAGGCCGCGAGGTCGGACAGCGGCGGCGGGCCGGGCCGCTCCCGGGCCCCGTCCTCCTGGAATCCGACCGGCGTACCGGACCGCTGGAAGCGGCGCACGAGCTGGGCGACGGACTCGTCGGCGGGGGTCAGCGACGGATCGGGGTCCTCCCGCAGCAGCCCGATCACCTCGTGCAGCCGCTCGGTGGCCGTCGTGCACCGCTCCCGCAACTGGCCCACCGACTCCCGGTGCCGGTCCGACAGCCCGGGGGCCAGCTCCAGGCCGCCGGCCAGCAGGGCCATCACGCTCAGCTCGTGGCCCAGGGAGTCGTGGATGTCCTGCGCGATCCTGGCCCGCTCCTTCATCCTGGCCTGGTCGGCGATGTAGCGCTGGCGCCACTCCAGTTGCTCGGCGTGCTCCCAGCCGGCGTGGGTCAGCGCGGTGCGCCGGCTCCACCAGTTGCCCGCCCACCAGGGCAGCACACAGGCGACGAACCCGGTCATCAGCAGGCTCAGCCGGTCCTTGCCCTGGCCGACGGTGCCCACCAGCGGGAGCCCGGCCACGGCGACACCGAGGAACACCAGGTGCGCGGGCCACAGCCGGGTCAGTCTGCGGCCCGCGAGGCAGCTCAGCACCACCGTCGCCATGGCCGGCCACAGGTTCGTCCCGAACCACGGACAGCACAGCGTGAGCAGCGCCGCGAGCAGCAGGGACAGCAGCGGCGCGGTGCGCTGCACCACGACCGCGGCCGCGATGAGCAGACAGGCGGTCAGCCAGGCGACCGGCGCGGTCCCGAGCGTCCCGGTGGCGAACGCGGAGGGCACGAGCAGCACGAGCAGCAGCACGAGATCGGCGCGCCGGGTGAACGGGCGCTCGGAGCCGAGGACCCGTACAAGCGATTCGATTCGTCGTCGCACGGCCTGCCATCGGTGCATTCCAGCACGCTACAAGAGCGGCCCCGGCCGCCGGATCTGCCGAAAGTCGACTGCGGTCGTTGCCGATCGCCAGATGTTTCGGCCCCTCGCCTCTCCCTAGCGTTGAGGACGTGCCTTTGGAAGGAGCCACCAGGCGATGATCACTTTGGACCGACTGACCAAGCGGTACGGCGACAAGACGGCCGTCTCGGACCTGTCGTTCGAGATCAGTCCGGGAAAGGTCACCGGATTCCTCGGCCCGAACGGCGCGGGAAAGTCGACGACGATGCGCATGATCGTCGGTCTGGACGCGCCCACCTCGGGGCGGGCCCTGGTGAGCGGCAAGCGCTACGAGGAGCTGCGGCACCCGTTGCGGGAGGTCGGTGCGCTGCTCGACGCCCGCGCGGGCCACCCCGGCCGTTCGGCCCGGCACCACCTGCTCGGGCTGGCCCGCAGCAACGGCATCCCGGCGTCCCGGGTCGGCGAGGTCCTTGAGACCGTGGGCCTGTCCGAGGTGGCGAACAAGCGCATCGGCTCCTTCTCCCTCGGCATGGGCCAGCGGCTCGGCATCGCCACCGCCCTGCTGGGCGACCCCGAGGTGCTGCTCTTCGACGAGCCGGTCAACGGACTGGACCCGGACGGTGTGCGCTGGGTCCGCGAGCTGATGCGTTCCCTCGCGGCGGAGGGCAGGACGATCTTCGTGTCCAGTCACCTGATGAGCGAGATGCAGGAGACCGCCGACCACCTCCTGGTCATCGGCCGCGGAAGGATCATCGCCGACGCGCCGATCGAGGACGTCATCGCGGGCAGCTCGCTGACCGCCGTACGGGTGCGGACCCCGCGGCCCGACGTGCTCAGGCGGGAGCTGCTGGAGTCCGGGCTGCGCGTCGAGCCGAACGCGGACGCCGCGCCCGACGAACTCCTCGTCGTCGGCGGAACCCTGGAGGAGATCGGCGACCTCGCCTTCCACCACCGCGTTCCGATCCACGAACTCAGCATGCGCAAGGCCAGCCTGGAACAGGCGTACATGGAACTCACCGCCGCGAGCGTGGAGTACGGCTCTCCCGCGCTCTCCCGGGTCACCGAAGTCCCGGACCACCAGCCGGACCACCAGAAGGCGTAACTGGATATGACTACTGCAACCGTCCCCAAGCTCGTGGGTCCCGTGAAGGGCGGCGGCTTCAAGGGTGCCGTCGCCTTCGAGTGGACCAAGTTCCGGAGTGTGCGGGCCACCTGGTGGAACCTGGCCGTCGGCCTGCTGCTCACCGTGGCCTTCGCCGCCATGGTCGGCGCCTCCGCCGACGCCAGCGCGAAGAAGGGCGTCGACGTCACGATGCCCGCCCCGCACCACGCCTCGCAGGCCTTCCTCATCTCCCAGCTGACCATCGTGGTGCTCGCCACCCTCGCCCTCACCAGCGAGTACTCCAGCGGCTCGATCCGCACCACGCTGCAGAGCGTGCCCGCGCGCGGCCGGATGCTGCGCTCCAAGACCCTGGTCGTCGCCGCCGTCGTTCTCGCGTCGGGCTTCGTCTTCAGCCTGCTGGGCACCCTGGTGGCCGCGCCCCTGATGGGCGACTACGGCGACTACAGCGGCGGCCAGCTGTTCGGCACCGCGCTCGGCGCCGGGGTCTACCTCGCCCTCCTCGCCGTCATGGCCATCGGGCTCGGCACCGTCCTGCGCAGCGCCGCGGGCACCATCACGACCCTCATCATGGTCCTGCTCGCGCTGCCCCAGCTGATGGGCGTCCTTGGCGCCAAGTGGCTGGAGACCGCCTCGGACTACATGCCGAGCGTCGCCGGTACCGTCCTGCTGACCCAGGACAGCGACCCCTACGGCGCCGGCACCGCGCTGCCGGTCCTCCTGCTGTGGGCCCTGGCCGCCTACGCCGCCGGCACCGCGGTGCTGCGCCGCCGCGACGCCTGACCCGCCACTCGTCCGGGCTCCCCCGCAGGGGGCAAGGGGCCGTGCTCCGGCTGCCGGAGCACGGCCCCTTCGGTGTGCCCGGCTCGCCCGACGGGTGTGATACCGGTGCAACAAGAGGCCCAAAGCGGGGCCCGCCAAGGTGGCGGAGGCCCATAGCGGGGCCCGCCAAGGTGGTGGAGGCCCATAGCGGGGCCCGCCAAGGTGGTGGAGGCCCATAGCGGGGCCCGCCAAGGTGGTGGAGCCGTATCCGTCCCCCACCTTGGAGGCCGCCCGTGCGCACCACCATCAGGACCCGGACCACGCTCGCCGCCGTCGGTGCGGCGCTCGCCCTCGGCGTCGCCGCCGCGCCCGCCCAGGCGGCCCCCGCGCACAAGCCGCAGCTACTCTCCTCCTTCACCCGGACCAGCGCGTCCAGCCTCCAGCCAGAACGCCTGGCTCGCGGCCAACCAGGGGCGGCGGGTCCGCGGATCCGGACCCGCCGCCCCCGGGCCGCTGTCCGTTCCCCCCCACGGTGGGTCAGACGGCCGCCACGCGGCAGAAGCGCCCCGCCACCCGCAGCTCGGTCTCGACCAGGTCCGCCGTGTGCCGCAGCTCCGGCAGGAGCTGCGCCACGCAGTCGTCCGCCGTGCGGCGGGCCGCGTGCAGCGCGACGTTCAGGGCCGCCACCACCCGCCCCGTACGGTCCCGCACCGGGACCGCGATGGCGCGCAGCCCGGCCTCCAGCTCCTCGTCGACCAGGGCGTAGCCCTGTGCCCGGGCCTCGGGCAGGGCCAGCAGGACACGGCCCAGCGCCGTCGCACGGGCCGGCAGCCGGGTGCCGACCGTGACCCGGGCGCTCAGGACCCGGGCCGCGGACGCCCGGGCCGTGTACTGGATCTCCTCGCCCGAGTCCGACAGGACGGCGAGGGACGCCGACTCGTGGACCCGCTCGGCCAGGGCGGTCAGGTGGGGCTGGGCGATCTCGGGGAGGGAGGTGCGGGACAGCGGCGGGAAGCCGAGGGACAGCACCCGGGGGGTGAGGGTGAAGGTGTGGTCGGCGGCGGGCGCCACCAGACCCGCCCGCGCGTGGGTGATCAGCGCCCGGCGGGCGGTCGCGCGGGCCAGGCCCGTCGCCTCGGCGACCTGGGTCAGGGTCAGCGCGGAGCGGCCCTCGCCGAAGGCGGTCAGTACGGTCAGGCCGCGGGCCAGGGACTCGACGAACTCCCGGCCCAGTTCCTGCTTGGAGGCGCCCGTCCACAGGGCCAGGCCGGCGGGCGGCGGTCCCGGTTGTGGGGCCGGTGCGGCGCGCAGGTCGTCCTCCATCGCCGCGACCGCCGCCCGCAGCCGGGGGAGCAGGGCGGCCCGCAGGTCCGGTGCCGGGTGGCGGCTGGTGTGGCTCACCACGCTGGCCACGCACGCCACCCGGCCGGTGCCGGGGTCCCGTACCGGGACCGAGACCGCGACCAGGCCCGGTTCGATCAGCTGGTCGTCCAGCGCCCAGCCGTCGGCCGCCGCCTTCGCCGCCCGCCGGGCGAAGTCCTCGTCGGGGGCGCCGTGTTCGCGTGGCGGCACGGCGGGGAAGGAGTGGTCTCCCGGGTCCGCGGCCCGGCGCTCCCGCCACCGGTGCCAGTCCGGTGCGGTCCATTCCGCGGCGAACAGGGGCCCCGGCGCGGTGCGTTCGGCCGGCAGCAGGTCGCCGATGCGGAAGCTCAGGGACATGGCGCGGCGGCGGGTGGCCTGGTGGATGAAGCGGATGCCGTCCCGGTCGCCGACGGCCAGTGACACGGACTCGTCCAGTTCGTCGGCCAGGGCGTCGGCGCGGGCGGAGAGCAGGGCGGGGAGGCGGAGCGCGGCGAGATAGGCGTTGCCCAGCTCCATCAGACGGGGGGCCAGGGTCACGTCCCGGCCGTCCAGCCGGACGTACCCCATGCGGGCGAGGGTCGCCGTGAGGCGGTCGACCGTGGAGCGGGCCAGGCCGGTGGCCCGCTCCAGGGCACTGAGGCTGAGGGTGCCGTCGTCCGCCCCGGTCAGCCGGCCGAGTACGGCGATGCCGCGCAGCAGCGGCGCGACCGCCTCGTCCCGGGCGGCGTCGTGAGTGGTGTGGGCGGGCATCGGCTCTCCGGTACGGCGATCACGGCAGGCCGCCTACGGTAGCCCCGATCGCCCGGCCGTCACCTCCGCGTCACCCGCACCCGGACGTCTCCCTCGCCGTCCTTCTCCGACACCTTGATCGTGACGCCCTTGCGCGGGTCCTTGAAGGTCTCGCCGGGGGTGAAGGTGGCGTCCGAGAGTTCGGCGTGGACGTTGGGGCTGCGGGTGCAGCCGCCGCTGTCGCGCCGGGAGTCGTACACCCGCACCGGGCCCATGCCGGTGTCGACGTCCGCGTCGACCTTGTAGATCAGTACGCCGGGCCGGCACACCGTCTCGTCGTTGCCCTCGCGGGTGCGCACTTCGACGGCGTAGCCGGAGGTGCCGCTCAGCGGCAGGACGACCAGCTTGTCGCCGCCCTTGCGGGCCAGCGGGGTCAGCGTGTACTCCGTGGTCCCGGGCGTGGAGGCGCAGTGCACCTGGTCCGGGTCGAGCCAGCCCAGCTTCCACTTGTGCCAGCCCAGGAGGTCGTTGTTGGCGCCCCAGTCCTCGCTCATGATGTCCCAGTGGCCGACCGCCCCGCCGCCCTCCTGGGTGTAGAGGTCCGGGAGGCCGAAGACGTGGCCGTTCTCGTGCGGGAGCACGCGGTAGCCGGTCTCGTCGTAGGAGCCGGAGCCGTCGTCCTGGCGGGAGTAGACGAAGGAGGCGTTGGCCACCGGCACGCCGTCGGCGACCGGGGCCTCCTGGTTCCCGGCGAAGGTCACGGACAGGACCGTGTCCAGGGCGGAGGGCCCCGCGTTCGGGGTGACCAGGACGTTCAGGAGGTCGTACGAGCGGAAGTCGACCTTGGAGTCGGCCGCCGCGACCAGGTCCTGGACCAGTTTGCGGTAGCCGGGTTCGAAGGGGGCGCCGCGCTCTATGCCGTACTCGGCGAAGGACTTGGGCATCCGCAGCCAGTCCCGGACCGGGGTCTCGGGGCGGTAGTCGAGGCGGCCGTAGCTGCTGGTGCGGAACCACTCCTCGGTCTGCGGGAAGAACTCCGCGTACCGGTCGAGCGCCTTGCCCTCGCCGGGCGCGTCCGAGAAGTCGATCATCAGGTTGAGGGCGCGGACGGTGCCGGTCGAGCGGGCGTAGCCGGTGGAGGTGGGCACGCCCTCGGACATCTGGATCTCGGCGCCGCCCTCGATCATGCAGGGGCCGTGCGCGGAGGAGCGGGAGAGGGCGGCGGGGCCGGGGCCCGCGGTCGAGGTGCCGGGCGCGAGCCGGCCGGTGCCGGCCGAGGTGCTGAGCGCGAGGGTCAGGACGGCGACGGTCCCGGCGGCGGCCAGTCGGCGCGGGCGTATGCGGCGGCTCGGCGGCTGCGCCTGCGGCGGCTGCATGCGGACCTCCCCGGCCACGGCAGCCGCCCGACACCGGCTGCACCCTTGCGCTCACCCTGTGCCGAGGGGTGGGCGGGCGCGCGCTGGAGAGGCCGATCGTGGGTTTCTCACCGGTAGCCGCCGACCGGGGGACGGGCCGGGGGCCCGCTGTGACTCAGGTCACCGGAAAGTTCTTCGGATGCGGGAAATAACCGGGGATCGTTTCCCCGTTTAGACCTGTGTCCGAGCGAAACGGGGATTCCCTCCCCGGATCGTGAACCCAGTCGTCACACCCGTGACCGACACCCTCACAGACACCACAGACACCACAGACACGAAGGAGTACGCCGTGCAGACCGCGATTCCCGATCAGCGCAAGGTGGCCCGGCCCCGCGCCGATGCTCTGCGCAACCGGGAGCGGATCGTCCTCGCCGCCCGGGAGATGTTCGTCGAGCACGGGCCGGACGTGCCGCTCGACGACGTCGCCCGCCGGGCCGGCGTGGGCAACGCCACGGTGTACCGCAACTTCCCCGACCGCGACGCCCTCGTCCGCGAGGTCGTCTGTTCGGTCATGGACCGTACGGCACGGGCGGCCGAGCTGGCCCTCGCGGAGACCGGTGACGCGTTCGAGGCGCTGGAGCGCTTCGTGCACGCCTCCGCCGACGAGCGGATCAGCGCCCTGTGCCCCATGGTGGCCAACACCTTCGACCAGCACCACCCCGACCTGGAGGCGGCCCGCGGACGGGTCGAGCGCCTGGTCGCCGAGGTCATGGACCGGGCGAAGGCGGCCGGTCAGCTCCGCGGCGACGTGGGCGTCGGCGATCTGATGATCGCCGCGGCCCAGCTCAGCCGGCCCCCGGCCGGTACGGGGTGTGTGAGCGCCGACCGGTTCGTCCATCGCCATCTTCAGCTGTTCCTGGACGGGCTGCGGGCTCCGGCCCGCTCCGCCCTCCCGGGTGCGGCCGTGACTCTGGAGGACCTGCGCCGGCCCTGCGACCAGTAGTACCGCCAGTACCGCCAGTACCCCCAGTAGCGCCAGTAGCGCTACTACCGCCACCGACGCCGGGTTCTCGGCTCCGCCGCTGACCGCGGGCCGTCGGTGCGGGTTCACTCGTCCCTTTTCTCGTCTTTTTCCGTCACGAAGTCCGAAGTGGGTATCCCCATGTCTCAATCAGCCGTCAAGGCCTCCGGCGTCACCGACGCCCCGGACGCCCCGGACGCCGGACGCTGGAAAGCGCTCGTCTTCATCGCGCTCGCCCAGCTCATGGTCGTCCTCGACGCCACCATCGTGAACATCGCCCTCCCCTCCGCACAGCAGGACCTCGGCATCTCCGACGGCAACCGGCAGTGGGTCGTCACGGCCTACGCCCTCGCCTTCGGCGGTCTGCTGCTGTTCGGCGGCCGGATAGCCGACCTGTGGGGCCGCAAGCGCACCTTCGTCCTCGGTCTGGCCGGCTTCGCCGTCGCCTCCGCGCTGGGCGGCGCGGCCACCAACGAGGCGATGATGTTCGGCTCCCGCGCCCTCCAGGGCGTCTTCGGCGCCCTGCTCGCGCCCGCCGCGCTCTCCCTGCTCGCCGTGATGTTCACGGACGCCAAGGAGCGTGCCAAGGCGTTCGGCATCTACGGTGCGATCGCCGGTGGCGGTGGCGCCGTGGGCCTGATCCTCGGCGGCTTCCTCACCGAGTACCTGAACTGGCGCTGGACGTTCTTCGTCAACATCCCGTTCGCGATCGTCGCCGCGGCCGGCGCGTACCTGGTCATCCGTGAGCCCAAGGGCGGCCGCAACCGCTCGCCGCTCGACATCCCCGGCGTCGTCCTGTCCACCCTCGGACTGGTCGCGCTGGTCTACGGCTTCACCCGCGCCGAGTCCAACGGCTGGAGCGACGCCGTGACGGTCGGCATGTTCGTCGGCTCGGCGGTGCTGCTGCTGGCCTTCGTGCTCGTCGAGTCCCGGGTCAAGGCCCCGCTGCTGCCGCTGCGCGTGATCACCGAGCGCAACCGGGGCGGGATCTACCTCTCGCTGGGCCTGGCCATCATCGCGATGTTCGGCCTGTTCCTCTTCCTGACCTACTACCTGCAGATCGTGAAGGGCTACACGCCGGTGAAGACCGGCTTCGCCTTCCTGCCGATGATCGCGGGCATGATCACGGGCTCCACGCAGATCGGTGCCCGCCTGATGACCCGGGTCGCGCCCCGGCTGCTGATGGGCCCCGGCTTCCTGGTCGCCGCCGTCGGCATGCTGTTCCTGACCCAGCTGGAGGTCGACACCTCCTACGCCGGTGTGCTGCTGCCCGGCATGCTGCTGCTCGGCCTCGGCATGGGTACGGCGTTCATGCCGGCCATGTCCATGGCCACCATGGGCGTGGAGGCCCGGGACGCCGGTGTCGCCTCCGCGATGGTCAACACCTCGCAGCAGGTGGGCGGCGCGATCGGTACGGCGCTGCTGAACACGATCGCCGCCTCCGCCACCACGTCCTACATCGCCGACCACATGGGCGGCGCGGCCTCCCGGTCCCAGCAGCAGCTGGTCCAGCTGGAGGGCCAGGTGCAGGGCTACACCAGCGCGATCTGGTTCGCCGTCGGCATCCTGGTCGTCGCGGCCGCGATCGCCCTGACCCTCATCAACGCCGGGCGTCCGGGCGGCGGCGCCGTCACCGGTTCCGGTGCGGGCGACGAGGCCGAGGACGAGCTGCGGGTGCCGGTCGTCGCCCACTGACGACGCCGGACCCGGTGTCAGCACCCGCTCGGGCTCCTGTTCCACCCGTGCGGGCGGGGAGGGGACGCCCCGCCCGCACGGTTCCCCCGGACCTGCCCCGGCCGCGCGCTCAGCGCAGCCAGGGCAGGTCCGCACCCGCTTCGCTCGGCTGAAGTCCCTCGGCGACGATCCGCATGATCTCGCCGAGGGACTTCTGCTGTTCGGGGGTGAGCCGGTCGAAGACCGCCTGGCGTACGGCGTTCACATGGCCCGGTGCGGTCCGGCGCAGCACCTCGTACCCCTCGTCCGTGAGGATGGCGAACTGGCCGCGCTTGTCGGAGGGGCAGTCCTCGCGGCGGACCCAGCCGTTCTTCTCCAGGCGGGCCACCGCGTGCGAGAGCCGGGACCGGGTGATCTTCGCGTACTTGGCCAGCTCGGTCATCCGCAGCCGCCGGCGCGGTGACTCGGCCAGCTTGACCAGCAGGCCGTAATAGACGTGCGGCATGCCCGCGTCGCGCTGGAGCTGCCGGTCGAGGTGGTCCTCGAGGAGGGTGGCGGCCTCGATGTAGGAGCGCCAGACCAGCTGCTCCTCGGCGGTGAGCCAACGGGGTTCGTCGTTCATGTGTCCCACTGTACGAGACTGTTCCTTGAACATTAAACAAAATCGGCGTAGATTGTCGGCAAGTAAAGATTGAGAGTTCAAGTACTGGAGTAGCCATGGCCGCCGCCGTCCGGGAGCGCATGCCCGCCCTCTACCTCAGTCACGGCGCCCCGCCGCTCGCCGACGACCCCGTCTGGCCCGGCGAGCTGGCCGCCTGGGCCGCGGACCTGCCGCGCCCCAAGGCGATCCTCGTCGTCTCCGCCCACTGGGAGGAGGCCCCGCTCGCCCTCGGCGCCACCCGGACCGTCCCCCTCGTCCACGACTTCTGGGGCTTCCCGGAGCACTACTACCGGGTGCGCTACGGAGCGCCCGGCGCGCCCGCGCTCGCCGAGTCCGTACGCAAGCTGCTGCGCGCCCCCGGTACGCCCGTGCAGGACGTCCCCGACCGCGGCCTCGACCACGGTGCCTACGTGCCGCTGGTGGAGATGTACCCCGGCGCCGACGTCCCGGTCCTCCAGGTCTCCATGCCGACCCTCGACCCGGCGCGGCTCATGGAGACCGGCCGCAGGCTCGCGCCGCTGCGCGACGAGGGCGTGCTGATCATCGGCTCCGGCTTCTTCACCCACAACCTGGCCGCGCTGCGCCAGGGCGGCATCCCCTCCTGGTCCGCGGAGTTCGACGACTGGGGCCGGCGCGCGCTGGAGGGCGGGGACGTGGACGGACTGATCGACTTCGCCCGCAAGTCCCCGGCGGGACGGCTCGCCCACCCGCGCACCGAGCACTTCGCGCCCCTGTTCGTGACCATGGGCGCGGCGGACGCGGCAGGCGAGCTGGACCTGCGGCGGTCGGTGATCGACGGGTTCTGGATGGGCCTGGCCAAGCGCTCGGTGCAGTTCGGCTGAGCGCCCGGACCCGGCCGCGGGGGAGTGGCGACAGGGCCTACAGCGGCCTACAGCGGCCTACAGCGGCCTCTCGTACCAGGCCACGTCCCAGTACCGGCCGAACTTGCGGCCCACCTCGCGGTACGTGCCCACGTGCCGGAAGCCGAAGCGGGCGTGCAGCCGGGCGGAGGCCTCGTTGGGCTGGGCGACGGCGGCGTAGGCGCGGTGCAGGTCCTCGGCGGCCAGCGCGTCGAAGAGGGCCGTGTAGAGGAGTGAGCCGATGCCGCGGCCGCCGGCCCCCGGCGCAACGTAGACGGTGGTCTCCACCGAGGTCGCGTAGGCGGGCTTCGCGCGGTAGGGGCTGGAGGTGGCGTACCCCAGAATCTCCTGTGACTCCGCGTCCGTGGCAACCCTCAGGCGGTACGGGCCGTCTTCAGGGTGGGAGAGCAGCCAGGGGCGGCGCTCTTCCGGGGTGAACGGCTCGGTGTCGAACGTGATGGGCGTCTCACGTACGTAGTGGTTGTAGAGGTCGGTGAGTGGCTTGAGATCCTCCTCGACTCCCGGTCTGACCTGGACCTCGGCAGTTCCCGACATGGTCGCCCCTCCCTCTGTGGCGGCACAGGGTACTGCATGATCAGAAAAATCGAGGGGCGGGTTGGGAATTCTGTCCGGATTCCAGTCGTTGTTTCCATCGGATGCAGGGCACCCGAGGAGAGTCCCGAGAGGGGCTCCCGAGAGGGGCTGGAGACACGGAGACAACCCCGCAAGGCGCCCGAGCGTCCACCGGACCACCCGCTGAACCACCATCGCAAGGGAGCACGCATGGCAACCCGTGCCGTCGCCCGTCGTAAGTCCGCCACCGGCGAGACCTCCGGCGCGGCAACCAGCGTCCGCGCCAACGGCGGAGAGCTCGCCGACCGCGATCTGGTCGGCATGTACCTCGACGAGATCGCCCGGACCCCGCTGCTCGACGCCGCCAAGGAGGTCGAGCTGTCCCAGACCATCGAGGCCGGTGTGTTCGCGCGGCAGGTCCTCGAAGGCTGCGAGGAGACCGGGGCGGACGCCACCCGCGAGGAGCTCCAGGCCCTGATCGACGAGAGCGAGCGGGCCAAGGACGTCTTCATCCGCTCCAACCTCCGCCTGGTCGTCGCGGTCGCCCGCCGCTACCCGCGCAGCGGCCTGCCGCTGCTCGACCTGATCCAGGAGGGCAACGCCGGCCTGGTCCGCGCGGTCGAGAAGTTCGACTACCGCAAGGGCTTCAAGTTCTCCACGTACGCGACCTGGTGGATCCGTCAGGCCATCACGCGCTCCATCGCCGACCAGTCCCGCACCATCCGGCTGCCCGTCCACCTGGTGGAGGAGCTGGGCCGGATCCGGCGCGTGCAGCGCGAGTTCAACCGGGAGCACGGCCGTGAGCCGGAGCCCGCCGAGATCGCGGCCGAGCTGGGCTCGACGCCGGAGCGCGTGACCGACGTGCTCGACTGGGCCCGCGACCCGGTCTCGCTCAACATGTCGGTGGACGACGAGGGCGAGACCCAGTTCGGCGACCTGCTGGAGGACACCTCCGCCGTGTCGCCCGAGCAGTCGGTGCTGACCCTGCTGCGCAGCGAGGAGCTGGACGACCTCATCGGCCGCCTGGACCCGCGCACGGCCTCCATCATCAAGATGCGGTACGGCATCGACGACGGCCGCGAGCGCACGCTGACCGAGGTCGGCAAGGAGCACGGCCTGACCCGCGAGCGCATCCGGCAGATCGAGAAGCACGCCCTGCTGGAGCTGAAGAAGCTGGCCCGCGACACCGGCTTCGAGGCGGCGGCCTGACCCGGCCGCAGGGCGACGCCGGCCGTACGGCCCGGATGCCGCGTGACGTGGGGGCGTGACGGGGCGGATGGGGCGTACGCCGGGTGTCGGACCCGGCGCAAACATGGCCGTACAACGCTGCTTCAATCCGCGGTGGCCGGGAAAAAGACGTTCGAGCCGGTACCTCGGCACCACTGAAGACCACGTCCCGACGCACTCCCCCCGGCGCCGGGACTTCCCGAGCCGGGCTCGGCCGCCCCTCCCCCCCTGGGGCGCCGCAGCCCGGCTCCTTCCGTGTCACGGGGGACCGGACGGCCGCGAGCCGGAGCGGAGCGGCGGGCGGGGCGGCAGGCGGGGCAGGGCGGGGAGGCGGGGCACCCCGAACCTGAACCCCGGGGTGGCCCGCCGAATGGCAGATTCTGCCACAGCGGCATAGCCTGCCGAAGTGAGCAGCACCATTCCAGCACTTCCCGGCCCCGGCCCCGGACCCGAACCGGCCGGACCCGTCTCCCTGACCGAGCGGCGCAAGGCCGAGACCCGGATGGAGATCGCCCGGGCGGCGGCCCGCCTCTTCGTCGGCCAGGGCCTGCGGGCCACCCGGGCCGAGGACATCGCCCGGGCGGCGGGTGTCGCCCCGCGCACTTTCTACCGCTACTTCGCCACCAAGGAAGAGGCCATCGCCCCGCTCTACGCCCTGGGCGCCGAGCGCTGGGTGCGGGCGGTGCGCGAGGCCCCGGCCGAACTGTCGCCGCCCGAGGCACTGGAACGCGCCGTGCGGCACACGCTGACCCCGGGCGCCGGTGTGTCGGCGCCCTCCTGGGAGTGGGCCCGCACCCTCATCCGCCTGGCCGGGAGCAGTCCGGCGCTGCGCAAGGTGTGGGCGGAGGTCTGCCACGCCACGGAGCGCGGGCTGGTCCAGGCGCTGGCCGCGCGGATGGCCGGGGGCGACGACAACGTTGCCGCACGCCTGGCCGCCTCGCCCCGGCTGCACTTCGCGGCCGCGGTGGCGGGGGCGTCCGTGCGCGTCGCGGCGGAGCACTGGGCGTCGTCCTCCCCGCAAGGAGCACGCAGCCCCCTGGAACAGGCGCTGCTGAACCTGGAGGTGCTGCGGGGGTTCAACTGGGAGGCCGGGCCCGCGGAAGAGGAGTGAGCCCCCGGGCGGGCGCCGCCGCCGGTCGGTCCCCCCCCCGGGCGGGCGCCGCCGCCGGTCGGTCCCTCGGTCGCTCCGCCGGTGCCCCGCCGGTCAGCCGCCCCCTGCCGATCAGCTGGCCCCCCCCGCCGGGTCAGCCGGCCCCCCTGCCGGTCAGCCCCCCTGCCGGTCAGCCGCCCCTCCGCCGGTCAGCCCCCCGCCGGTCAGCCGCCCCCCTGCCGTTCATCCGGCCGCTGCCGGTCAGCCACCCGCCGGTCAGCCGCCCCCGCCGGGTCAGCCAGCCCCCCCTGCCGGTCAGCCCCCTGCCGGTCAGCCGCCCCCCTGCCGGTCAGCCGCCCCCCGGTCAGCCAGCCTCCCTGCCGGTCAGCCCCCTGCCGGTCAGCCGCCCGCCGGTCAGCCCCCTGCCGGTCAGCCGCCCGCCGGTCAGCCGCCCCCCCCGCCGGGTCAGCCAGCCCCCCTGCCGGTCAGCTGGCCCCTGGCGGTCAGCCGGCCCCCTGCCGGTCAGTCGCCCCCCCCCCCGCCAGTCAGCTGCCCCCGCCAGTCAGCCGCCCCCCGCCGCGCGTCCCAGCCGGGCCCCCAGCTCCCGTACGCACTCCACCAGTTCCGCCGGTTCCCGGACCCGGAACTCCAGTCCGGTCGTCGCCAGTCGGGCCGCGGTCCACTCCACCGGGCCGGACACGGTCGCCCGCACCACGCAGGACGCGCAGCCGTCCACCGGCTCGGGTGTCCCCATCCAGTGCGGCAGCAGGGGCGCGACGGCCTCGGCCGGTGCGTGGAAGACGACCGTGATCTCGTAGGAGTCGTGCCGTCGCTGCATCGAGCGCCGCAGGTACTCGGCCGCGTCGCCGGTCGGCAGCTCCCGGGGAGTGAACCGCGCCCCCGTCGCGAAGGGCTCGCTCACCCGGTCCACCCGGAAGGTCCGCCAGTCGTCCCGGTCGAGGTCGTAGGCGACCAGGTACCAGCGCCGCCCCGTGGAGACCAGCCGGTACGGCTCCGTCGAGCGCCGCGTCCCGGTGCCGTCCGCCGCGCGGTAGGCGAACCGCAGCCGCTCGTGCCCGGCCACCGTCGAGGCCATCACGGTCAGCGTCTCGGGCGCGATGCTCGGCCCGTCCCCACTGGTCAGCGGCGTGGTCGCGGACTGGAGCGTGGTGACCCGGTGCCGCAGCCGCGAGGGCAGCACCTGCTCCAGCTTGGCCAGGGCCCGCACCGACGCCTCGTCCAGGCCCTCGACCGCGTGCCCCGCGCCGGCCCGCAGCCCGACCGCGATGGCCACCGCCTCCTCGTCGTCGAGGACCAGCGGCGGCATCGCCTTGCCCGCCACCAGCCGGTAGCCCCCGTCGGTGCCCATCGTCGCCTGCACCGGATAGCCCAGTTCGCGCAGGCGGTCGATGTCCCGCCGGACCGTGCGCCGGGACACCCCGAGCCGGTCGGCCAGCTCGCCGCCGGGCCATTCGCGGGGCGTCTGGAGGAGGGAGAGGAGGGTCAGCAGCCGGGCCGGAGTGTCCGTCGTCATACGTGCGAGGATGCCGCACATCTAGGACACGATCCGACCTAGTGCCCTCCTAAGTTCCTGCCATGACCTCCAAGCACACCCCGCAACCGGCTCCCCTCCCGCCCGCCGCAGGCGACCGGCGTCGCTGGTTCGCCCTCGCGATCGTGATGACCGCGGCATTCATGGACCTGGTGGACGTCACCATCGTCAACATCGCCATCCCCTCGATCCAGCGGGACGAGGGCGCCACCTTCAGCCAGATCCAGTGGATCACCGCTGGTTACGCCCTCGCCTTCGCGGCCGGTCTGATCACCGGCGGGCGGCTCGGCGACATCCACGGCCGCAAGCGGGTCTTCCTCGTCGGCATCGGCGGCTTCACCCTCGCCTCGGCGCTGTGCGGCCTGGCGGCCAACCCGGAGATGCTGGTGGCCTCCCGCATCCTCCAGGGCGGCATGGCGGCGCTCATGGTGCCGCAGGTGCTGTCGATCGTGCACGCCACCTTCCCGGCGCACGAACGCGGCAAGGTCTTCGGGCTGTTCGGCGCGATCGTGGGTCTGGGTGCCGTCTCGGGCCCGCTGCTGGGCGCCCTGCTCACCGAGTGGAACCTCTTCGGCCTCGAATGGCGGCCGATCTTCCTCATCAACCTGCCGGTCGGCATTGCGGGCCTCGTCCTCGGCAGCCGCTTCATCACCGAGTCCAAGGCGCCCCGCGCCCTCCGGCTGGACCTGGTCGGGGTCGCGCTGGTCACCCTCGGCCTGCTGATGCTGATCTACCCGCTCACCCGGGGCGAGGAACTGGGCTGGCCGCTGTGGGGGTACCTGTCGATGGCCGGCTCGCTGGTGGTCCTCGCGGTCCTGGTCGCCTACGAGCGGCGCAAGAGCGCGCGGGACGGTTCGCCGCTGGTGGAGCTGTCGCTGTTCAGGGTGAAGAGCTTCGCGGCCGGGATCGCCGTGCAGACCGTCTTCGGGGTCGCGCTCGGCGTCTTCTTCCTGGTGTGGACGCTGTACATGCAGTTCGGGCTCGGCTGGAGCCCGCTGCGGGCCGGCCTGACCGGCGTACCGTTCTCGATCGCCGTGTCCACGGCCGCCGGGATCTCGGTGCAGAAGCTGGTCCCGCGCTTCGGGCGCAAGGTGCTCCAGGCCGGCGCGCTGGTGATGGCGGCCGGAGTGCTCCTCTACATGTGGGAGTCCGGGCGCTACGGGCTCGCCATCACCTCCTGGCAGATGGCGCTGACGCTGGTCGTGATGGGCCTCGGCATGGGCCTGATCGTCGCGCCGCTGACCGACGCGGTCCTCTCCCAGGTGCCGCGCGAGCACGCCGGAGCGGCGTCGGGTCTCATCAACACCGTGCAGCAGATGGGCAACGCGCTCGGGCTCGGGCTGGTGTCGGTGGTCTTCTTCGGCACGATGAGCGACCGCCTCACCCCCGACCGCATCGGCCCCGCCTACGTGGACGCCTTCCAGAACGCGCTGGGGTGGGTGGCCGCGGTGCTGGCCGTCATCTTCCTGCTGATGTTCGCGCTGCCCCGGCGGCCGGCCCAGCACGTGGAGGGCGGCCCGGCCGCGGACCGCGCGGAGGAGAAGGAGCCCGCGCTGGTCTGAGACCGCGGACGCGCGACGGGACGGTGGAAAGGGGCGGGCCCGGCACGAAGGTGCCGGGGCCCGCCCCCGTCACGTCGATGCCCGTTTACGCCTGCTTGTGTCCGAGTGTTTCTGCTTCCTGTTTACATTCCGGACAACCCGGCGTAGCCTCCAAGCAAAACCACAGGTTCGGGCACGGGTCGGAGGTGAACGGTCATGTACGCACCGGAGCGGCAGCAGGAGATCCTCCGGCTCGCCCGGGACGGCGGCCGGGTGGACGTGGTGTCGCTGGCCGAGGAGTTCCAGGTGACGGCGGAGACCATCCGCCGCGACCTCAAGGCGCTCGACCGCGCGGGGCTGCTCCGCCGGGTGCACGGCGGCGCGATCCCGGCCGGCCGGCTCGACTTCGAACCCGACCTCGCCGAGCGCGAGTCCACGGCCGCCGACGAGAAGGACCGCATCGCCAGGGCGGCCCTCGCGGAACTGCCGGCCGAGGGCACGCTGATCCTCGACGCCGGTTCCACGGTGGCCCGCATGGCCGCGGCGATCCCGCCGGACGCCTCGCTGACCGTGGTCACCCACAGCCTGCCCATCGCGGCCCGCCTCGCCGACCACCCGGGCATCCAGCTGCACATCGTCGGGGGGCGCGTGCGCCACCGTACGCGCGCCGCCGTGGACGCCTGGGCGCTGCGCGCGTACGGCGAGATCCGCGCCGACATGGCCGTGGTGGCGGCCAACGGGTTCTCCGTGGAGCACGGACTGACCACCCCCGACCTCGCCGAGGCCGCCGTCAAGCGGGCCGCCCTGACCGCCGCCCGGCGCGTGGTGCTGCTCGCCGACTCCTCCAAGTACGCCCAGGAGCACTTCGCCCGCTTCGGCGCCCTCGGCGACGTGGACCTGCTGATCACCGACAAGGGACTCACCCCCGAGGACGCGGGCGACATCGAGCGCGCCGGCACGGAAGTAGTACGCGCATGATCCTGACCGTCACCCCCAACCCGTCGCTGGACCGCACCTACGAGGTGCCCTCCCTCGACCGCGGCGAGGTCGTCCGCGCCACCGGCGAGCGGGTCGACCCCGGCGGCAAGGGCGTGAACGTCTCGCGCGCGGTGACCGCCGCCGGACGGCGCACCGTCGCGGTGCTGCCGCTGGGCGGAGCACCGGGCGCCCTCGTCGCCGACCTGCTCGACGCACAGGGCATCGAGGTCGCGCCGGTGCCGATCACCGGACCCACCCGCTCCAACATCGCGCTCGCCGAGGCCGACGGCGTCCTGACGAAGATCAACGCGCCGGGTCCCGAACTCACCCCGGCCGAACGGGAACTGCTCCTGGAGACCGTGCGCCGCCAGTCGCCCGGCGCGGACTGGATCGCCTGCTGCGGCAGCCTGCCCCGCGGCCTGGCCCCCTCCTGGTACGCCGACCTGGTCGCCCGCGCGCACGCCGCCGGGGTCCGCATCGCCCTGGACACCTCCGGACCGGCCCTGCTGCGGGCGCTGCGCGAGCGGCCCGACGTGGTCAAGCCGAACGCCGAGGAGCTCGCCGAGGCCGTCGGGCGACCCCTGGCCACCGTCGGCGACGCGGTGAAGGCCGCCGAGGAGCTGCGGGAGCTGGGCGCCCGTTCGGTGCTGGCCAGCCTGGGCGCCGACGGGCAGCTGCTCGTGGACGACGCGGGCACCTGGTTCGGCACCGCCCGCGTGGATGCCGTACGCAGCAACGTCGGCGCCGGGGACTCCTCCCTCGCCGGTTTCCTCGTCGCCGGCGGGACCGGGCCCGGCGCCCTCGCCGCCGCCGTCGCGCACGGCGCCGCCGCCGTCCGGCTGCCCGGCAGCGTGATGCCGACGCCGTACGACCTGGACCCGGCCGACGTGACGGTCACGGCCGAGGTGCCCGTCGACCGCGTACTGGGGGAGCCGGCGCCATGACTCCCCGCCTCGCCCACCGCTCCCTCCCCGCGGCCGCACCCGGCCCCCACCGCTGTGCCCCCGGCCCCCACCGCTGTGCCCCCGTCCCCCTCCCCGCCCCCGCCCCTCACCCCACGTTCCGGGCGATACGCGAGCTAAGGAGCCCGCGATGAGCGACATGATCACCGCGGACCTGGTCGACCTCGACCTGTCCGCCGACACCAAGCAAGCGGCGGCGCGCGCCCTCGCGGAGCGGATGGTGGCCCTGGGCCGGGTGACCGACCTGGAGGGCTTCCTCGCCGACGTGGCCGCCCGTGAGGCGCAGATGCCGACCGGCCTCGACGGCGGGATCGGCATCCCGCACTGCCGCAGCGCGCACGTCACCGAGCCGACGCTCGCGTTCGGACGCAGCACGGCCGGGGTCGACTTCGGGGCGGCGGACGGACCGGCCGACCTGATCTTCCTCATCGCCGCTCCGGCGGGCGCCGACGACGCCCACCTGACGATCCTCTCCTCGCTGGCCCGGCAGCTGATGAACGCCGGGTTCACCGCCGCGCTGCGCTCGGTGGGCGACGCGGCGGCCGCCGCCGCGCTCATCCGCGGGGAGGAGCCGACACCGGCCGCGGACACCGGGGCGGTCTCGGCGGCGGCCTCCGCCGAGGCCGCCCCGGGCAGCACCGGTGAGGATTCCGGCGGGCCCGGGCGCCCCTTCCGTATCGTCGCCGTCACCTCCTGCCCCACCGGCATCGCGCACACCTACATGGCCGCCGAGTCGCTGGAGAACGCGGGCCGCGAGGAGGGCGTCGAGGTCGTCGTCGAGACGCAGGGCTCGGCCGGCTTCACCCGGCTCGACCCGGCGGTGATCGCGGCGGCGGACGGCGTGATCCTCGCCCACGACGTCGCCGTGCGCGAGAAGGACCGCTTCGCCGGGAAGCCCACCGTCGACACCGGCGTCAAGGCCGCCATCAACCGGCCGGGCGAGCTGATCGGCGAGGTCCGCGACAAGGCGGCCCGCGGCGAGGCCACCTCCGCCTCCCCGGGCGCGACCCCCGTCGAGCGCGGCGGCGAGTCCGGCGAGGGCTACGGCACCAAGCTCCGCAAGTGGCTGATGTCCGGCGTCAGTTACATGGTCCCGTTCGTCGCCGCGGGCGGTCTGCTGATCGCCCTGGGCTTCGCGATCGGCGGCTACGAGATCAACAAGGCGCCCTCCGTGATGGACCACTTCGTGTGGACCCAGGCGGACAGTTGGGCGGCGCTGCTCTTCCAGATCGGCGGCGTGGCCTTCGCCTTCCTCGTCCCGGTGCTGGCCGGCTACATCGCCTACGGCATGGCCGACCGGCCCGGCCTGGTCCCCGGCTTCGTCGGCGGCTCGATCGCCCTGACCATCAACGCCGGCTTCCTCGGCGGTCTGGCGGCCGGTCTGATCTCCGGCGCGGTGGTGCTGGCGATCCAGCGGGTACCGATACCGAAGGCGCTGCGCGGCATCATGCCGGTGGTGGTGATCCCGCTCGTCTCGGCGGCGGTCGTCGGGTTCCTGATGTTCGTCGTGATCGGCAAGCCCATCGCGTCCGCGCAGGAAGGGATGACCGACTGGCTCAACGGTCTGTCCGGCGCCAACGCGGTCCTGCTCGGCGCGCTGCTCGGCCTGATGATGTGCTTCGACCTCGGCGGCCCGGTCAACAAGGTCGCCTACACCTTCGCCACCGCGGGCATCGCGGTCGCCAGTCCCAGCGACTCGGCGATGAAGATCATGGCGGCGGTGATGGCGGCCGGCATGGTCCCGCCGCTGGCGATGGCCCTGGCCACCACCGTGCGCGGCCGGCTCTTCAACGCCGCCGAGCGCGAGAACGGCAAGGCCGCCTGGGTCCTGGGCGCCTCCTTCATCTCCGAGGGCGCGATCCCGTTCGCCGCGGCCGACCCGCTGCGCGTCATCCCGGCCTCGATGGCGGGCGGCGCGGTCACCGGCGCCCTGTCGATGGCCTTCGGTGCGACGCTGCGCGCCCCGCACGGCGGCATCTTCGTGGTCCCGCTGATCGGCAACCCGCTGCTCTACCTGGTCGCCGTCGCGGCCGGGGTCTGTGTCACCGCGGTCCTGGTGATCGTCCTCAAGGGGCTGCGCAAGGCGGTGCCGGGAGCGGCGGCCCAGGGAGCCGGCGGGGGCGCGGACCCCTCGTCCCCGACGCCGGGCGCGAAGCAGACGGTGGCCGCGTAGGGCGCGAAGCAGACGGTGGCCGCGTAGGGCAGGACACGACGGGCCGGCGGAGCGGGGCGCGCTACGGGGAGACCTGGGCCGCGCGCCGCTCCATCGCCCGGCGGGCCGTGTCCTCGCTGTCGTAGACCTCGCACATGTGGCGCCCGTCCGGGGTGGCCGTGTGCTCGACCTCCCACAGGGAGACCTCCACGCCGTCGCGCAGCAGGAACGCGTGCTCGTAGAGCGAGAAGCCGGCCCGGGCCCGGCCCGCGCGCCCGGGACCGCCGAAGGCCTGGGTGATCTGGTGCCCGCACGCCGTCGACAGCCGGGCGGCGAGGTCGGCGTCCGGACGGTCCGCGTTCTCCGCGCGGCGCAGCAGCCTGCGGGCGTGGTCCGCGGAGGCGTCCGGGACGTAGGCGTGGCGCGGGGCCGGAACCGGCGACAACTGCACCTGCACCGGCAGCTCGAACTCGGGGGCCTCGGGCGGCAGGGCCAGCCGGGAACCCGCGGCGCGCAACTCCTCCTCGTCCAGGTAGACCTCGTGCCGCGGCTCGCTGCCCGGGGCGGTGTTGTGGACCAGCTCCCACAGCGTGAGCGCCGAACCGTCGGCGAGCAGCCAGGTGTGCCGGTACGTCTCGCGGTGCAGCCCCGCGCTGTGGTGCGCGGAGTGCAGGGAACCGTCGTGCGCCAGCGCGCAGTCCAGCCGCCGTATCGTCTCGTCGGGCAGCTCGAAGGAGTTCAGGGCGCGACCCAGCAGCCGCATGAGGTGCTCCTCCGGAGACTCGGGCGACTCGGGTGGTTCGTACGCTGCCGTCTCGTACGGAACGCTCAAGGTTTCTCCCGGCGTTGCTGCATGTCACCTTGTGGGTGCATACCGTAGCCCCTCGGTCGGACATCATGTCCGGGAACCGAGAAAACGTACGCACGAAAAACGCGGGGGCCGCGCGAAAAGTTTCCGCGCGGCCCGACGAACCGTCAAAATTCCCTGGTCACAAGCCGATCAGGCCGCGCTTTGAGCGGTCCACTCGCTCCAGGGCATGTTCCAGCCGTTGAGTCCGTTGTCCGGCGCGATCGTGTCGTCCGGGGAGTTCTTGACGATGACGACGTCCCCGACGAGCGAGTTGTCGAAGAACCACTTGCCCGGGGTGTCGCCCTGCGCGCCCTGCGCGTCCGCCAGTCCGACGCAGCCGTGGCTGGTGCCCTGGGCGCCGAAGGGCGGGTTGCCGCGGTTGTACCAGTAGTTGCCGTGGATGAAGGTGCCCGACTGGCTCAGCCGCATCGCGTGCGGCACGTCCGGGATGTCGTACTCGCCGCCGAACCCGACCGTCGACCCGTTCATGCGCGTCTGCTCGGACTTCTCCGAGATCACCATCTGCCCGTTGTACGTCGGGTTCGCGGCGCTGCCCGCGGAGATCGGCACCGACTTGAGCGTCTTGCCGTCGCGGACCACCGTCATGGTCTGCGTGTTCGCGTCCACCGTGGAGACCTGCGCGCGGCCCACGGTGAAGGTCACGGTCTTCTTCTGCACGCCGTAGAGGCCGTTCGCGCCCTCCACCCCGTCCAGGTCGATCTTCATCGTGACCTTGGAACCGGCCTTCCAGTACTCCTCGGGACGGAAGTCGAGCCGCTGCCCGCCGAACCAGTGCCCGACCACCTCCTGCCCGCTGCTGGAGGTGACCGAGATGTGCGACTGCACGCTCTTCCGGTCGGTGATCGCCTTGTCGAACGTGAACGACACCGGCATCCCCACCCCGACCGTGCTGCCGCCGTCCGGGGTGTACGTGCCGACGAAGCTGTTGTCCGAGGAGACGGTCGTGAAGACCGAGTCGGCGGCGGCGGTGCGGCCGTCGGCGTCCTTCGCCCGTGCCGTGATCCGGTACTTCGTGCCCCGCTCCAGCTGCTCCTTCGGCTGCCAGCTGCCGCCGTCGCCGGAGACCGCGCCGGGTACGGCGGCACCGCTCTCCGCCACGGTCATCTTCACGTCGGTGAGCTTGCCGTCGCTGACCTTCACCCCGGTCGAGTTGATCGAGGCGCCGGTCGAACCGTCCTTCGCCGAGATCACGAGCTTGGCGACCGACGTGTCGGCGGACCCGGCGCCGCCCCTGCCGTCCCGCTTGTCGTCGGCACTGGCGCTCCCGCCGCAGGCGGTGAGGGTGAGGGCGCCGACCACCAGGGCGGCACAGGCCCCCAGTACGCGCCGCTTGGCTATGTCCGGCGTTGTCACGGGCTGCTCCAGGTTCGGGTGTTGTGCGATGTCCGCTTCAGCCGGGTAGAGGCCCCCGGCGGCCCGTGGGGTTCCCACCGGCCGCCGGAAACGCCGTCACGTGACAAAACCCGGACAATCGCAACACGCACGGGTCAACCGGCCGCACACGACGGCCCGTTCAGACCTCCCCGCCTTCCGGTCCGCCGTACAGCCCGCCGTACGACGGCCACGCCCCGCCCGGGCCGTCCACCGGCTCGGCGGCCCGGACCGCGCGCACGATCGCCCGCGTCACCATGTCCGCGCCCGCCGCCAGCACCTCGTTCAGCGCGAGCGGCTGCCCGGCGTCGAGCGGACGTACCCCGGTCGCCAGGGCGAACACCGTGTCCCCGTCGCTGAGCAGATGCACCGGCCGCACCGCACGCGCGATCCCGTCGTGCGCGGTGCCGGCCAGCTTCTGCGCCTGCGCCTTGGACAGCCCGGCGTCGGTGGCGACCACGGCGAGCGTGGTGTTCAGCGGCGGCGGCGCGTTCCTCGCCGCGACCTCGGCCAGCCGCCGCCCCGCGGCCTCGTGGACCTCCGGCGCCGGGTACTCGACCCGCCCGCCGCGGAACAACTCCCCGTACAGCACCCCCGTTTCCGGATCCGTCACCGACCCCGCCGCGTTGGCCACCACCAGCGCCGCCACCGTGATCCCCGAGTCCAGCACGGTGCTCGCGGTGCCCACCCCGCCCTTCAGCGCGCCGACCACGGCACCCGTGCCCGCCCCGACACACCCCTCGGCCACCGCGGTGCCCGGCGCGCTCGCGTGCGCCGCCTCCACCGCCGCGTATCCGGTGGCCGCGTCCGGCCTGGCCCGGAAGTCGCCCCCGCGGCCCAGGTCGAAGACGCAGGCCGCGGGCACCACCGGCACCACGGGGGCCGGATCGGGCCCGACCCGCACGCCTCGCCCGCGCTCTTCCAGCCAGGCCATCACGCCCGAGGCCGCGTCCAGTCCGTAGGCGCTGCCGCCGGTCAGCACCACCGCCTGGACCTGCTGCACCAGGTTGCGCGGATCGAGGGCGTCGGTCTCCTTGGTGCCGGGGCCGCCGCCGCGCACGTCCACACCGGCGACCGCCCCGCCCTCCGGCGCGAGCACCACCGTCGTCCCCGTGAGCCACCCGTCCCCGGCGCGGGTCGCGTGCCCCACCAGCAGACCGGCGACGTCCGTCAATGCGTCAACTGTCATACGGCCAGTCTCGTCCAGCCACCGGCGACGGCGACGGTACGGGCCCGACGGCGACCGAGGTGGCGGGCGGCGGCGAAACGGCGGCGCGGCAGGGGTCGACAGCGTGGCAGCGGTCGGCGGCGTGCTCGGGCGCGGGCGCGGGCCGTGGCGGTACGGAGCCGTAGCGGGTATGGGGCCGTGGCAGGCAGGTACGGAGCCGTGGCGGGTACGGAGCGTGGTGGGCGTGGAGCCCTGGCGGGTACGGAGCGTGGTGGGCGTGGAGCCGTGGCTCAGGCGGCCGGTGCCGCCGTCCGGCGCCGCTCCCGTTCGGTCCGTTGCGCGGTCAGCGTCACCCCGGCGGACACGGCCAGCGCAAGCACGATCCCCGCCACGAGCACCGCCTCGCCGCCCAGGAAGGTGCAGGCGAGTACCAGCAGCGCGGCCGTCGGCAGCACGAGCTGCTCGGCGAGGCCCACCTTGAAGTGCCGGGCGTGCAGCGCCCACACCGTGAGCAGGAAGACCGCCGTCGGCAGGGTCACCGCGAAGGACGCCACGAGCGTCGAGACGTGCGCCTTGCCGACGGCCTGCTCCACCGCCACCTCCAGTCCCGCCCCGATCGCCGCCGCCGAGGCGAACACCAGGTAGTGGCCGTAGCCCCAGAGGAAGGACTGCCTGTTGGACCGCAGGTGACTGTGGACGGGGACCACGAAGTAGATCCACCAGGCCGAGAAGACGATCAGCAGCCCGCCCGCGGCGATCGGCAGCACCTCGCCCAGCGCGTCGTTCTCCTCGATGCCCGACTTCACCGCGACCGTGGCCGCGGCGATGGTCTCGCCGAGGACGATGATCGTGAGCAGTCCGTACCGCTCGGAGATGTGGTGCGGATGCCAGGCCGACGGATGCTTGCGCTCGGCGAACGCGGGCACGCAGAGCTCCAGTACCACCATGGCCAGGAACAGCCAGCCCTGGCCGCCGTCCGGCACGAACAGCAGCCCTAGCCAGCCGACCTGGCAGAGCAGCACACCACCGGCGTACCGCAGCGCCATCGCCCGTTCCGCCCCGCCGGCCGAACGCGCCGCCCGCAGCCACTGCGCGGACATGGCGACCCGCATGATCGCGTAGCCGATGATCACGGCCACCCAGTCGTGGTCCTCGAAGGCCCGGGAGACCCCGGCCGCGAGGACCAACACCCCGGCGATCTGCACCAGAGTGACGACCCGGTAGAGCACGTCGTCGTTGTCGTAGGCCGAGGCGAACCACGCGAAGTTCATCCACGCCCACCAAATGGCGAAGAAGACCATCGCGTAGTTGAGGACGCCCTGACCGGCGTGGCCCTCGGCGACCGAGTGCACCAGCTGGACGCCGGCCTGGGCGATGGCGACGACGAAGCACAGGTCGAAGAAGAGCTCCAGCGGCGTGGCGGTGCGGTGCGCCTCGTGCCGGTGGCGGGCCTTCAGCCGGCGCACCGGAGGGTGGCCGTCGGGCGGCGGTGCGGAGGGCTCGGTCGCGGAGGAGGGTCTGGACGTCATGGCTCCCAGCACAGCAGAGACAACGCGGATGTGCTTGTGGGCACACCCGCCCGCCGGACGGACCCTGCGGGTGGGACGGGCCCTGCGGGCGGGACGCCTCGTCGTGGCCGGCCGGACGGACGGGTCCGGGTCCACGGCGCGAGCCGTACCCTGGAGCCATGAGCACGACCCCCGAATCCGAGCAGCCCGCGCCCCGGCCCGCGCTGGTCTTCGACGACCCGCTGGACCGGCAGAGCTCGGACGACACCGACCGCGGCTGGGGCGAGCGGCCCGAGGGCGACAGTGCGGCCGACCTGAAGCGCTTCCTCGACGAGAAGCCGCCCCACCACCTGTGAGCCGCCCGGGTCCGGACCGCCGGCGCTAGGAGCGGTCGTGCCCCGAACCGCGCTGTGCGATCAGGGCGTCGCGGATCTCCTTGAGGACCTCCAGCTCGGAGACCTCGATGACCTCCTCGGCGCTCTCCTTCGCCTTGCGGCGGGCCTCCTGCCGGGCCAGGTACTTCGCCATGGGCAGCACCATCAGGAAGTACACGACGGCCGCCGTGATCAGGAACGTGAGAGTGGCGCCCAGCACCGAGCCCCAGAGGATCCGCACGCCCGTGGCGCTGTCGCCGGTCCCGGTGCACGGGCCCTTCAGGCAGGAGCTGTAGCTGTCCAGGCTCTGCGTGCCGAACGCCCCGACCAAGGGGTTGATGACCCCGTCCACCACCGAGTTGACGATCTTGGTGAAGGCGGCGCCGATGACGACCGCCACCGCCAGGTCGATGACGTTTCCGCGCATCAGGAAGGCCTTGAAGCCCTGCCAGACGCTCGGCTCGTTCTTCTCGCTCACGGTGGGAGCACTCCTCGCTTGAACAGGTGTAGGAACCAATCGCTCCGCAACCTACGACAGCGTTGGGCCGTCCTGTCCAATTCGATCCCACGAACGAGGGACTTGACGGGCTCAGCACAGGGTCACCGCCAACCGCTCCGTGGTACCCGCGCCGACCAACCGGTGGGCGGTGGCGCGCGGCACCGAGACGACGACCAGCGCCCCGCCCGCCGCCGCATCCGCCACGGGCTCCGGCACCTTCGTCACCCGCACACCGCGTGCGATCACCGAGGCGTCGTCCGCACCGCCGTCCCCGGCCGCCACGACGTCGACCCGGTCGCCCGGCCTGAGCAGCCGCACCGTGGCCGCGTCGGCGATGCGCACCGGCGCCGCCACGAACCGGGTCGCGGGCCGCTCACTCACCGGATCGGCCACCGGATGTCCGCGTGCCCGCCGCTGGTCCGGCCCGCCGGCCCCCGGATGCGGGCCCGCCGCCACCAGCGCGGCGGCGGTGACCACGAGCCCGGCGGCCAGGGCACGCCGCCGGTGCCGTACGAGCCGGTGCAGCCGACGACGTCCGCCGCCCACCCGCACGGGGGCGAACTGCGGCACCTCGCAGGTGGGCGGCGCATCGGTGCCGGGCGGAGGGGAGAACGGGAACGAGTAAGCGGAAGGGGAAGGGGAAGCGGAGGGCAGGGCGGGACGGGACACGGGGACCACCACCTGTGACGAGGGACCGGCTTGCGCTCCCACGATGAGGCTTTTCGCCGCGTCCCGCCGAAGCCCGTGGACCACGGACCGGTTGTGGACAACTCCCTCACCGGAACGTGGCGTTCCCCGGGCTCCGGGCTTCGGGCTTCGGGCTTCGGGCTTGCGGCCCTCCGCACCCCTACGGCAGCGCGATCCCCGGATCCATCCCGCCCAGCGCCGCCCCGCACGGGCAGTCCCGCTCCCCGGACGCCGGCAGCGCGGCCACCGCGTCGAACAGGACGCCCCGCAGCCGGTCCACGTTCGCCGCGAACACCCGCAGCACCTCCTCGTGCGAGACGCCCTCGCCGCTCTCCGCGCCGGCGTCGAGATCGGTCACCAGGGTCAGCGAGGTGTAGCAGAGCTCCAGCTCACGGGCGAGCGCCGCCTCCGGGTGGCCGGTCATCCCCACCACCGACCAGCCCTGCGCCCGGTGCCACAGCGACTCCGCGCGGGTCCCGAAACGGGGCCCCTCGACGACGACCAGGGTGCCGCCGTCCACCGGTTCCCACTCCCGCCCCCGAGCCGCCTTCAGCGCGGCGGCGCGTCCGGTGGGGCAGTACGGGTCGGCCAGCGAGACGTGCACCACGTTGGGCACCGTGCCGTCGGGCAGCGGCAGCCCGTCGAAGTAGGTCGACGGGCGGGACTTGGTGCGGTCGACGAACTGGTCCGGCACCAGCAGCGTGCCCGGCCCGTACTCGGGGCGCAGGCCGCCGACCGCACACGGGCCGAAGACCTGGCGTGCGCCGACCGAACGCAGCGCCCACAGGTTGGCCCGGTAGTTGATTCGGTGCGGCGGCAGATGGTGGCCGCGACCGTGCCGGGGGAGGAAGGCGACCCGCCGGCCGGCGACCTCGCCGAGGAAGAGGGAGTCGCTGGGCGGCCCGTACGGGGTGTCCACCCGGACCTCGGTCACGTCGTCGAGGAACGAGTAGAACCCGGAGCCGCCGATCACGCCGATCTCGGCCTTCACCTTGTTCGCCATGCCCGCACCCTAACCGCCCCGCACAACGCCGAGGACCCCGTCGCCGGACGACGACGGGGTCTCGTAAGAACGAGAACGGAACGGGGCGCTACGCGGCGGTGCTGCCCGCCGACGAGCTGCCGGAGCCCGACGACGAACCGGATCCCGACGAGGACGTGGAGGACGCCGAGGCCGACGAGGACGAACCCGAGTCCGAGGACGACGACGAAGCCGAGGACGAGGCCGTCTTCGAGGACGACGACGCCGGCGAGCTGCTCGACGAGCTGCCGCGGCTGTCGTTGCGGTAGAAGCCGGAGCCCTTGAAGACGATGCCGACCGCCGAGAACACCTTCTTCAGGCGGCCCTGGCAGTTCGGGCACTCGGTGAGGGCGTCGTCGGTGAACTTCTGCACCGCCTCGAGGCCCTCGCCGCACTCGGTGCACTGGTACTGGTACGTCGGCACTGTCTTCCTCCTGGCACTCTCACTCGATGAGTGCTAACGACGGTCCATAGTGACCTATTCCGCGGGATCAGTCCACTGTGGCGGGCGCGCGGTGACCGACACCACGTGCGACCGTGCGGCCGTGGGACCGGGTCGCCAGCCGCGACCGGAGCGCCACCAGGACCGCCAGCGCGAGGACCGTGCCGCCCATCGGCACCAGGAACCCGGCGCCGTCCCGGAACCGGTCCTCCAGCTGTCCGGCGACGGTCACGGCCGCCGCCTGGCCCAGCGCGACGGCGCCGGTCAGCCAGGTGAAGGCCTCGGTGCGGGCGCCCGCCGGGACCAGGCCCTCGACCAGGGTGTAGCCGGTGACGATGGCGGGCGCGACGCACATGCCGACCAGCAGGCCGAGGCCCGCCAGGACGAGCACCGAGTGCGCGGCCCAGAGGCCGGACGCGGTCAGCGCCAGGGCGGCGTAGCCGACCAGGAGGCGCCGCTGCGGGGCCACCTTCCAGGCGATGGCGCCGCAGGCCAGGCCCGAGATCATGTTGCCCGCCGCGAAGACGCCGTACAGGACGCCGTTGAGACCGGGCTCGCCGATGGACTCGGTGAACGCGGCCAGCGACACCTGCATGCCGCCGAAGACGGAACCGATGCCCAGGAAGGCGACGATCAGCACCCGCACGCCGGGCACCCGCAACGCGGAAACGTGCTCCACGCGCGCGTGCCCGCCGTCGGCGCCGCCGACCTTCGGCTCGGTGCTCTTGCGCGCGGCGAACAGCAGACCGCCCACCAGGGTGAGCGCGGCCTCCGTGACCAGGCCCGCGGCCGGGTCGACGGCCGTGCACAGGGCGGTCGCCACCAGGGGGCCGAGGACGAAGGTCAGCTCGTCGGTGACGGACTCGAAGGCGGCCGCCGTGCTCATCAGCGGGGAGTCCTTGAGCCGCGCGGCCCAGCGGGCCCGCACCATGGGCCCGACCTGCGGCACCGAGGCACCGGTGGGCACCGCCGCGAGGAACAGCGCCCACAGGGGCGCGTCCGAGAGCGCGAGGACGGTCAGGGTCAGCCCGGACGCCGCGTGCACGAGCACGCCGGGCAGCAGGACGGTGTGCTGCCCGTAGCGGTCGGCGAGCCGGCCGCTGTACGGGGCGAACACGGCCATGGAGACGCCGGTGACGGCCGCGGCCGCGCCCGCGACGCCGTAGGAGCCGGTGGTGTGCTGCACCAGCAGCACGATGGAGAGCGTGAGCATGGCGAACGGCTGGCGTGCCGCGAAGCCGGGGAGCAGGAACGTCCAGGCGCCGCGGGTGCGCAGCAGCTGCCCGTATCCCGGACGGGTGACCGTGGATGCCACGGCCCGTGCCTTTCTGCCGCCTGGTAGCGCGGTCCCGCTGCGTGACGGTCGTCGTGCGGGAGCGCCGAGAGCTGTCCACTTGCGCGGACTGCGGTAGATGCCGGAGCCCGCGTGGATGAGGGGGCGATCCGGCCGCCATACGGTCGCGCCAGCTCTGCTTCAGACAGAGGTGGTTCGATCAGGTGCGGCCTTCATCGTACAGGGGGCCGGGGAGGGGCGGCCTGTGAAAGGGAGCACCCCTCGTACGCTCACCTGCGATTGCCGCGGGGGTCCTCGGTGCCCCCGGTGCCCAGCCAGCCGGCCAGCTTGCCGCCGTGGCCGACCGCGCGCAGCCGCGCCTCGGCGGCGTCCCGCACGGGGTCGGTGGCGACCACCAGGAGTTCGTCGCCGCGGCGCAGCCCCGTGGTCGGCAGCGGTACGAAGGACGTCCCGTCGCGGACGACCAGCGTGACGGCGGCCCCGGTGGGCAGCCGCAGCTCGTTGACCTCGACGCCGTGCATCCTGGAACCCTCGGGGATCGTCACGGACAGCAGGTGCCCGCGCAGCCGTTCCAGGGGCGCCGACTCGATGCCGAGGTCGGCCGCCTCGTCGCCCTTGCCCAGGCGCAGCTTGCGGGCCAGCCACGGCAGCGTCGGGCCCTGCACCAGGGTGTAGACGACGACCAGCACGAAGACGATGTTGAAGATGCGCTGGCTGCCCGCGACGCCCTCCACCATGGGGATCGTCGCCAGGATGATGGGCACCGCGCCGCGCAGCCCGGCCCAGGACATCAGGGCCTGCTCCTGCCACGGCACCCGGAAGGGCACCAGGCACAGCACGACGCTCAGCGGGCGCGCCACCATGGTGAGCACCAGCCCGATGACCAGGGCGGGCAGGATGTCGTCGCCCAGCTCGTGCGGGGTGACCAGCAGACCGAGCAGGACGAACATGCCGATCTGGGCGAGCCAGCCGAGCCCGTCGGCGAAGCCCCGGGTGGCGGGCCAGTGCGGCAGCCGCGCGTTGCCCATGACCATCGAGGCGAGGTAGACGGCCAGGAAGCCACTGCCGTGGGCCATCGCACCGGCCGCGTAGGCGGCGATGGCGATCGACAGGACGGCGATGGGGTAGAGGCCGGAGGCGGGCAGCGCCACGTGCTTGAGCCCCCACGACCCGAGCCAGCCGACCGCGAGTCCGATGGCCGCGCCGATGGCCAGCTCCAGGGCGATCTCGCCGATGAGCACGTACCAGTGCTCGATCGGTCCCGCCGTGGAGAAGGCGACCACGAGGATGACCACCGGGGCGTCGTTGAAGCCTGACTCGGCCTCCAGCGTGCCCGTTATCCGCTTGGGCAGCGGAATCCTGCGCAGCACGGAGAAGACGGCCGCGGCGTCCGTGGAGGAGACCACGGCCCCGACGATCAGTGCCTGCCGCCACTCGAGGCCGGACAGGTAGTGCGCACCCGCCGCGGTCACGCCGACGCTCACCGCGACTCCGCCCAGCGCCAGCGCGGAGGCGGCCGGGAGCGCCGGTTTCGCCTCCTTCCACTTCGTGCCGAGTCCGCCCTCGGCCAGGATCACGACGAGGGCTCCGTAGCCGATGACCTGGACCAGTTCGGCGTCGTCGAACTTGATGTCGCCGATGCCGTCCTGGCCCATGGCGATGCCGATGGCCAGGTAGACGAGCAGGCTGGGGAGCCCGCTGCGCGAGGAGATCCGGACCGCCGCCACGGCGATGAGCAGGACGAGCGAGCAGACGAGCAGGAGCTGGTTGAGGTGGTGGACAGTCAGCGGCCGTTCCCTTTCCCTGGTGCACCGCATGGATCACAGCGCGGGCGAGCGCGCCCGCTCGGCGCGCGAGGCGTGCGCCGGTGGGTGCACCGGCGCACCACCCCATGGCACACGAATCCGCCATGCTCTGCGGGCAACTACTTCGTTACCTTACCTAACTCTTGACGTTTTCTTGACGCTCGGCTTGGCAAGATCGAACGCCCGTGCGTCCGCATACCCGACTCCGCGTCAAGGCGGAGCCGGGCCTGCGCCTAGAGTTGCTCCAGCGTTCGGCGTTCAGCGCTCGGCGCTCCGTACGAAGCACAGCCCGCCCCTGCCGCTCGTGTTAGGACAGCAAGGACAGCGATGCCCCCCACCACCACCGCCTCCACGGGTCAGCAGGCCGGCACGTCCGGCAGGAAGAAGAGGCGCAAGGGGCGCAAGGGCCGCCTGCTCGTCCTCGTGCTGGTCCTGGCCCTCATCGGCGGCCTCGCCTACGGGGCGTACTGGTCGATCAGCACCGTCCGGGCGTCCTTCCCGCAGACCAAGGGCTCGATCACGCTGGACGGCCTGTCGGGCCCGGTCGACGTCAAGCGCGACGGGTACGGCATCCCGCAGGTCTACGCCTCCACCGAGGAGGACCTGTTCATGGCGCAGGGCTACGTCCAGGCGCAGGACCGGTTCTACGAGATGGACGTCCGCCGGCACATGACCGCCGGGCGCCTGTCGGAGATGTTCGGCGAGAGCCAGATCGACAACGACGAGTTCCTGCGCACGCTGGGCTGGCACCGGGTGGCGAAGAAGGAGTACGACGAGAAGCTCTCGGACTCCACCAAGAAGTACCTCCAGGCGTACTCCAAGGGCGTCAACGCCTATCTGAAGGGCAAGGACGGCGCGGACATCTCCCTGGAGTACGCGGCCCTCGGTTTCACCAACGACTACAAGCCCCAGGAGTGGACCCCGGTCGACTCGGTGGCCTGGCTGAAGGCGATGGCCTGGGACCTGCGCGGCAACATGCAGGACGAGGTCGACCGCGCGCTGATGACCAGCCGCCTCGGCCCCAAGCAGATCGCCGACCTCTACCCGGCCTACCCGTACGACCGCAACAAGGCGATCGTCCAGGAGGGCCAGTACGACGAGCTGACCGAGACGTTCGACGGCGGTGGTACGTCGGGCGGCGACGAGAGCGACGGCACGGGCACGGGGACCGGCAGCGGCACGGGGACCGGCACCGGTACGGGGACCGGCACCGGTACGGGTACCGGCTCCGGCAGCGCCCTGGAGGGCCAACTGGCCGGTCTCCAGAACGTCCTGGACAACGTCCCCACCGCCGTCGGCGTGAACGGCAACGGCATCGGCTCCAACTCGTGGGTCGTCTCCGGCAAGCACACCATCACCGGCAAGCCGCTGCTGGCCAACGACCCGCACCTGTCGCCGTCCCTGCCGTCCGTCTGGTACCAGATGGGCCTGCACTGCCGCACCGTCTCCGACAAGTGCCGGTACGACGTCGCCGGATACACCTTCGCGGGCATGCCCGGCGTGGTCGTCGGCCACAACCAGGAGATCGCCTGGGGCCTGACCAACTCCGGCGCCGACGTCACCGACCTCTACCTGGAGAAGATCACCGGCGAGGGCTACCAGTACGACGGCAAGGTGGTCCCCTTCGAGACGCGCGAGGAGACCATCAAGGTCGCCGGCGGCGACTCCAAGAAGATCGTCGTCCGTGAGACGAACAACGGCCCCCTGCTCTCCGACCGCGACGACGAGCTGGTGAAGACCGGCAAGAAGGCCACCGTCGAGACCGCCGCCCCCGACCGCGGCGACGGGTACGGCGTCGCGCTGCGCTGGACCGCGCTGGAGGCGGGCACCAGCATGGACGCCGTCTTCGCCATCGACCGGGCGCAGAACTGGGACGACTTCCGCGAGGCCGCCACGCTGTTCGACGTGCCCTCGCAGAACCTGGTCTACGCCGACGAAGAGCACATCGGCTACACGCTGCCGGGCCGGATCCCGGTGCGCGCCGAGGGCCACGACGGCTCCGTCCCGGCGCCGGGCTGGGACCCGAAGTTCCGCTGGACCGGCGAGTACATCGACCAGGACGAGCTGCCCTACGAGTACGACCCGGAGCGCGGCTACATCGTGACCGCCAACCAGGCCGTCGTCGACGCGGACAAGTACCCGTACACGCTCACCACGGACTGGGGCTACGGCGCCCGCAGCCAGCGCATCACCTCCCTGATCGAGCAGAAGATCAAGGACGGCGGCAAGATCTCCACCGACGACATGCGCCAGATGCAGCTGGACAACAGCAGCGAGATGGCCAAGCTGCTCGTGCCCCAGTTGCTGAAGATCGACATCGCCGACAAGGACGTCCGCGAGGCGCAGAAGCTGCTGGAGGGCTGGGACTACACCCAGGACGCCGACTCGGCGGCCGCCGCCTACTTCAACGCGGTCTGGCGCAACATCCTCAAGCTCGCCTTCGGCAACAAACTGCCCAAGGAACTGCGGGTCGAGGGCCAGTGCCTGTGGGTCGACCCGGTCAACACCACCGGCCCCGCGGACGAGACCAACAAGGTCCGCGAATGCGGCCAGCGCGACGCCGACCAGGCGCAGCCGGACGGCGGCGACCGCTGGTTCGAGGTGGTCCGCACGCTGATGGAGAAGCCGAAGAGCGACTGGTGGACGACGCCGGCCAACGGCACCCGCAAGGGCGCCGACCACAACCGCGACGACCTGTTCAAGCGCGCCATGACCGACGCCCGCTGGGAGCTGACCGCCAAGCTCGGCAAGGACATCGACACCTGGAACTGGGGCCGCCTGCACCGCCTGTTCCTGAAGAACCAGACCCTGGGCACCGAGGGCCCCGGCTTCCTGAAGTACGCCCTCAACCGCGGCCCCTGGAAGCTCAGCGGCGGCGAGGCGGCGGTCAACGCCTCCGGCTGGAACGCGGCCGGCGGCTACGGGGTGGTCTGGGTGCCGTCCATGCGGATGGTGGTCAACCTCGGCGACCTCGACAAGTCCCGCTGGATCAACCTCACCGGCGCCTCCGGGCACGCCTACAGCGCCCACTACACGGACCAGACCGACAAGTGGGCGAACGGCGAGCTGCTGCCGTGGTCCTTCTCCAGGAAGGCCGTCGACGAGAGCACGAGCGACACGCTGGTACTCAAGCCGTAGCCTGCCCCGTCCCGTCCCGTCCCGTCCCCGCCGACGTACGGCACAACGGCCTCCACGCACGCGTGGAGGCCGTTGTGCCGTCCGGCACCCGTGGGTCAGGGCGTCAGCGGAACCTGCGCACCCCCGACGGCGTCACCACCGCGTCCACCGGCCGGTCGTGCGGCTCCGCGGGGACGTGCGCGACGACCTCCCCGTCGTAGAGCAGCACCAGCAGCGCGGGGCGCGCGCCCGCCGCCGCCAGCCGGGCCAGCACCCGGTCGTACGAGCCGCCCCCGCGCCCCAGGCGCAGCCCGCGGCCGTCCACCGCGACCCCCGGCAGCAGCACGACGTCCGCCCGCGTCACCGCCTCCGGCCCCAGCCGCTCACCGGCGGGCTCGAACAGCTCCATCCGCCCGCCGTGGCGCACGCGCGCGAGGGAGCCCTCCCCGGTGTACTCGCCCCAGTCCAGGTCGTTGTCCGGCAGCAGTGCGGGCAGCAGCACGCGCACCCCCCGCGCGCGCAGCGCGTCCAGGAGCGCGAGGGTGCCCGGCTCGGCGCCCACGGAGACGTACGCGGCCACGGCGTGCGCCCCCGCGACCTCCGGCAGACCGAGGGCCCGCCGGGCCAGCGCGTCCGCGGATTCCCGCACGTCATCCGGCGTCATCCGGGTACGCGCCGCGAGCAGGTCCCGCCGCAGGAGGCGCTTGCCGGGTCCGTCCGCGGGGTCGTTGTGAGGCAATGGTCACTCCCGTACCACTCTGATCTGCTCATATGAGCGCGAAGGCTCAGGCGACACAGATTCTCCCAATAGGCACCGGATATGGTGGCGCGCATGACTCAGTCCCACCCCAGGATCAGCAAGGCTGTCATCCCAGCAGCCGGTCTCGGTACCCGGTTCCTGCCGGCCACCAAGGCCACTCCCAAGGAGATGCTGCCGGTCGTCGACAAGCCGGCGATCCAGTACGTGGTCGAAGAGGCCGTCACCGCCGGCCTTGGCGACGTCCTCATGGTCACCGGCCGCAACAAGCGACCACTCGAGGACCACTTCGACCGCAATTACGAACTGGAGTCCGCCCTCCAGAAGAAGGGCGACGCGAGCCGCCTGGCCAAGGTCCAGGAATCCAGCGACCTCGCGATGATGCACTACGTCCGCCAGGGCGACCCCAAGGGCCTCGGCCACGCCGTGCTGTGCGCCGCCCCGCACGTCGGCCACGAGCCCTTCGCGGTCCTGCTGGGCGACGACCTGATCGACCCGCGCGACCCCCTGCTCCAGCGCATGATCGACGTCCAGGAGCAGTACGGCGGCAGCGTGATCGCCCTCATGGAGGTCGCGCCGGAGCAGATCCACCTCTACGGCTGCGCGGCCGTGGAGAGCACCGCGGACAGCGACGTGGTCAAGGTCGGCGGACTGGTCGAGAAGCCGGACCCGGCCGACGCCCCGTCCAACTACGCCATCATCGGCCGCTACGTGCTCGACCCGCACGTCTTCGACATACTCCGCAAGACCGAGCCCGGCCGCGGCGGCGAGATCCAGCTGACCGACGCCCTCCAGCGGCTCGCCGAGGACGAGTCCGTCGGCGGCCCGGTGCACGGCGTCGTCTTCAAGGGCCGCCGCTATGACACCGGCGACCGCGGCGACTACCTGCGTGCCATTGTCCGACTCGCGTGCGAACGTGAAGACCTGGGCCCGGACTTCCGGACCTGGCTCCGCAGTTACGTAGCCGAGGAGATGCAGGGACGTTGAGCAGCAGCGCGCACCGTGACACCGGCCACGACCACGCCGCCGCGGGCCCCGGCCCGGACCGGCTGTGGTCGGTGCAGGACCACCTGGACGACGTCCTCGCCACCGTCCGCCCCCTGGACCCCATCGAGCTGAACCTGCTCGACGCCCAGGGCTGCGTGCTGGTCGACGACGTCACGGTGCCGCTGTCCCTGCCACCGTTCGACAACAGCTCCATGGACGGGTACGCGGTGCGGGTCACCGACGTCGCGGGCGCCAGCGAGGAGTTCCCCGCCGTCCTGGACGTCGTCGGGGACGTCGCCGCCGGCCAGGCCGAGGCGCCGTCCGTCGGCCCCGGCCAGGCCGCCCGCATCATGACCGGCGCCCCGCTGCCGCCCGGCGCGGAGGCCGTCGTGCCCGTGGAGTGGACCGACGGCGGGTCGGGCCAGGGCCCGGCCTCCGGAATGCGGGCCCGCAGCCTGGCCCCGGAGGGCGCCGAGGGCCACGTGCACGTGTACCGGCCGGCCGAGGAACGCGCGCACGTACGCGCCAAGGGCAGCGACGTCCGCTCCGGCGACCGCGCCCTGGCGGCGGGCACCGTCCTCGGCCCCCCGCAGATCGGCCTGCTGGCCGCGATCGGCCGGGGCACGGTACGGGTGCGCCCGCGCCCGCGCGTGGTGGTGCTCTCCACCGGCAGCGAACTCATCCAGCCCGACGAGCAGCTGGCGTCCGGTCAGATCTACGACTCCAACAGCTTCGCCCTCACCGCGGCCGCCCGCGACGCCGGTGCCATCGCCTACCGGGTGGGCGCGGTCGCCGACGACGCCGAGACACTGCGGGCCACCATCGAGGACCAACTGGTGCGCGCCGACCTGATGGTCACCACCGGCGGGGTGAGCGTCGGGGCGTACGACGTGGTCAAGGAGGCGCTGGCGCACGTCGGCGACGAGGACGAGCCGGGCGGCGGCGTGGACTTCCGCAAGCTCGCCATGCAGCCCGGCAAGCCCCAGGGCTTCGGCTCCGTCGGCCCCGACCACACCCCGCTGCTCGCCCTGCCCGGCAACCCGGTGTCGTCGTACGTCTCCTTCGAGCTGTTCGTGCGCCCCGCGATCCGCACCCTCATGGGACTGCCCGACGTGCACCGTCCGACGGTCACCGCGTCCCTGGCCGCGGACAAGGCGCTGACCTCGCCGAAGGGCCGTAGGCAGTTCCTGCGGGGCAGTCACGACGGCGGTTCGGTCACCCCGGTGGGTGGCTCCGGCTCGCATCTCGTGGCCGCCCTCGCGCAGGCGAACGCCCTGATCGTCGTCCCCGAGGACACCGAGTCCGTCGAGCCCGGCACCGAGGTCGAGGTGGTCCTGCTCGGCTGAGCGGTGCCCGATGGCGGTAGCGTGTCGCGCACAGCAGGCCCACGCGCCGCACCGCGCCGGGCCAGGACCGGGAGCGCCACACGAGCATGAGTACCCAGGACCGGCCGTCCGGGAGCGGACAGGACCCGCAGGACCGGCTGACGCACATCGACGAGGCGGGCGCCGCCCGGATGGTCGACGTGTCCGGCAAGGACGTGACCGCCCGCACCGCCCGCGCCAGTGGACGCGTCCTCGTCGCGCCCCGCGTGGTCGAGCTGCTGCGCGGCGAGGGCGTGCCGAAGGGCGACGCCCTGGCCACCGCGCGGATCGCGGGCATCATGGGCGCCAAGCGCACCCCCGACCTGATCCCCTTGTGCCACCCGTTGTCGGTCTCCGGTGTGAAACTGGACCTGTCGGTCGCGGACGACGCCGTGGAGATCACCGCCACGGTGCGGACGACGGATCGCACGGGCGTCGAGATGGAGGCGCTCACCGCGGTCTCCGTCGCCGCGCTCACCGTGGTCGACATGGTCAAGGCGGTCGACAAGGGAGCGGTCATCACGGACGTGCGGGTGGAGCAGAAGACGGGCGGCAAGTCCGGCGACTGGCACCGGTCATGACGCCGGACGCCGGCGCGGGAGGCGCCCTCCCCGGGCCGTACGCCGCCCTGGTGGTCACGGCGTCCAACCGGGCCGCCGCCGGTGTCTACGAGGACAAGGGCGGACCCCTGATCGCCGAGGGGCTGCGCCGCTTCGGCTTCGACGTCGACGGCCCGCGGGTCGTCCCCGACGGCGACCCCGTGCAGGCCGCCCTCCGCGCGGGCGTCGAAGCGGGCTACGACGTCGTCGTCACCACCGGCGGCACCGGCATCTCGCCGACTGACCGCACCCCGGAGGCCACCCGGGCCGTGATCGACCGGGAGGTCCCGGGCATCGCGGAGGCGATCCGGGCGTACGGCCGGGACAAGGTGCCGACCGCCGCGCTGTCCAGGGGACTGGCCGGGGTGGCGGACGGCACGCTCATCGTCAACCTGCCGGGCTCGTCCGGCGGGGTGAGGGACGGCCTCGCGGTGCTGGAGCCGCTGCTGAAGCACGCCGTGGACCAGATCCGCGGCGGCGACCACCCGAGACCGGCCAGCGGTGGGGGTGCGAGCTGAACGGCCCGTCCTGGCCCGCCGAGCTGACGGACGGCGACATCGTCCTGAGGCCGATAAGGCTGCGCGACCAGCGGACCTGGCGCGAGGTCAACCGGCGCAACCGGGACTGGCTGCGCCCGTGGGAGGCCACCATCCCGCCGCCCGGGCCCGGCGGCCCGATCGCGCACCGGCCGACCTACCGTCAGATGGTGCGGCACCTGAGGTCCGAGGCCCACGCGGGCCGGATGCTGCCGTTCGTCATCGAGTACCAGGGGCGGCTGGCCGGCCAGTTGACGGTGGCCGGCATCACCTGGGGCTCGATGTGCTCCGGACACGTCGGCTACTGGGTGGACGAGGCGGTGGCCGGCCGCGGGGTGATGCCGACGGCGGTGGCGCTGGCCGTGGACCACTGTTTCCGCACCGTCGGACTGCACCGCGTCGAGGTCTGCATTCGCCCCGAGAACGCGCCCAGCCGCCGGGTCGTGGAGAAACTCGGATTCCGTGAGGAGGGTCTCAGGCCGCGTTATCTCCACATCGACGGAGCCTGGCGGGACCATCTCGTCTTCGCGCTCACCGCGGAAGAGGTTCCCGAAGGACTGCTGCGGCGATGGCACCGGTCACGGCACCGCAGCACCCCCAACGCGGGGAACAGCGGCAGCACCGGCAACACCGGGAATTGAATAAACGTTCGAAATTGATCGGGCCGTGACCGTCCCGAAGCGGATAATTTCGCTGTCCTGGCAGTCGGCTGATCGGATCGATCACAAGAAAAGTTCGAAATATCAGCCAGATCGTGCGACACACCGGCTCAATTGGCGGATGGCCTCACGCAAACCCCTCTACCGTGTGAGGCGTGAGCAGCAGCGGCCTCATCTACGCAGTCATCGTCGGGGCCTGGGCCGCCTACTTGGTGCCGATGTGGCTCCGTAGGCAGGACGAGCTGAACGAGGCCCGTCCGACCGAACGCTTCAGCACCGCCATCCGGCTCCTGTCCGGACGGGCCGGCATGGAGCGCCGGTACGCCAAGGACCTGCGGTCGCGCTCCGCCGACGCGGCGGGGCCCGACACCGACGCCCCGGACGCCGTCACCGACTCGGTGGACGTCCGGGCCTTCGCCGTGTCCAGGACCCGACGGCACACCCGGCCGACCCCGCCCCGGCAGGCGGCGGAGCGGCCCGAAGCGGCGCGCCCGCGGGCGGGCGGACCCGAGGACGGCCCGAGACCCGGACAGTCCGCGGAAGCCGGCCGCCAGGCCGGATCCGGCGCGGCACCGGCGCGGGGGCGGGTGCCGCAGGCGCGGCGCGCACCCGTCTCACCGGCGGCCGCGGCGCGGGCCCGGCGCAGCAAGGCGCTCGCCCGCCGCCGGCGCACCACCGTGATGCTGTTCCTGGCCTTCACGCTCGGCTCGGTCGTCGCGGCGGTCGGCGGGCTCGCGTTCCTGTGGGCGCCGGGAGTGCCCGCGGTGCTGCTCAGCGCCTACATCGCCCATCTGCGGGCGCAGGAGCGCCGGCGCTTCGCCTTCCAGATGGACCGCCGCCAGGCCGAGGCCGCCGCACAGCGACTGCGCGACCGCGACCCCCGCCCGCGCCGGCGCGGACCCGCCCCCGCCGCTCCCGGCACCGTCGGCGACCTCGACGCCGAGGAGCCGGACGACGGACCCGAGACGGAGTCCGGCGCCGGAATGTCCGCACTCGCCGCGGACCGGCGCGCCCTGGTCGAGCAGACCGACCACGCCGAATGGGTCGACCAGCAGCGCGAACGCCGGGGGCGCCCGCAGGGCGACAGCTGGGACCCGGTGCCGGTGCCCCTGCCCACCTACGTGACCGCCCCGGTCGCCCCCCGCGCCACGCCCGACGTGGACCTCGCGGCGCCGGACGCGTGGAGCTCGGCCCGCTCCTCGGCCGTCCCGCCCGACCAGGAGGACGCCGCCCGGGCCTCCGGCGCGGACCGGGACCGCCCGGCGGACGCAGCGGCGCACGCACCGGCCGAGGAGCGTCCGGAGACCCCGGGCCGCAGCGGTGCCCGCCGTGCCGCGTCGGCCCGCCGGGCCAGGGAGCGGGGCCGCACGCCGCTCTTCGACCAGTACGACGACGGTGACCGTCCGCGCGCGGCCAACGAGTAGCCGGAAGGGATTTTTGAGCAGGCCGGACGGGGTGCTAGAGTTTCACTCGTTGCAAGGGCCTGTGGCGCAGTCTGGTAGCGCACCTCGTTCGCATCGAGGGGGTCTGGGGTTCAAATCCCCACAGGTCCACGCACATTGACGAAGGTCCCGTCCGATCATCACGATCGGACGGGACCTTCGTCGTTTCCCGGCCCCGGCCCCAGCCCCGGCCTCGCCCCGCCGTCGAGACGCATCCGTGATCATGTACAGCGCAACCATCGGTGTTTCCCATGGGTCACCTGTGCGCGGTGTCACGCAGTGGCACCTTCTTGTCGTCCGGGGAACGGAAGAAGCACACATGAGACCTAACTCCCTGCGCCCGCCGTGGGCGCGTGCGGCCGTGGCCGGGGCGGCCGCCGCCGGGCTCGCCGCGGCCGGACTGGCCGGACTGGCCGGCGTCGCGCATGCGGCGGACGACCAGGTGGCGAATGGCGGGGCGCCGCTCCCCGTCACCATCACCGGCCCGGACCGGGTGGGTCTGGCGCTGGACGGGGCCGAGAGCGAGCCCGGCGAGCCGCAGATCCGCCTGGGGCTCACCGGCCCGGGGGAGGAGCCCGACGGCGATACCGAGCCACAGCCCCTCCCCAACAACGGCTACGAGATCACCGTCGACGCGACCGCGCTCAAGGGCTTCGCGAAGGTCACCCTGCCCGAGTGGTGCGAGGCGGACGGCCTCGTCGCCGTCTGCCACGAGAGCACCCTCTACCCCGGCTCCTCGCGCAACCCGAGCTGGAAGATCCGCCTCGACCCGAAGGACACCGCCGAGGCCGGCGACCACGGCACCATCAAGGTCACCGGCAAGGGCGAGGGCCTGGAGTTCACCGAGCACACCGTCGACGTGCTCGTCGGCGGTCCCGAGCTGCTCAAGAAGAAACTCCCCGTGGAACCCGAGGGCTTCCGCCCCGGCGACACCTACCGGGCCCCGCTCGGCTTCCGCAACGTCGGCAGCATGCCGGCCCACGGCGTCGTGCTCCGCTTCGCCGGCACCCGCGGCCTCTCCTTCCCCGAGTCGTACGACAACTGCTCGTACGCCGAGGAGAACAAGGACAACCTGATCCGCTACCGCCAGGTCGCGCTGTGCACCTTCGAGGGCGAGTTCCTGCACGGCATGGCCTACGAACTGAGCGAGCCGGTAGAGGTGAAGACCGCGGACTTCGCGCTCGGCGACATCTTCACCTACGGCTTCGACGCCCTCGGCGCCGAGGCCGCCGACGAACTGCGGGCGGGCGCCGGGCACCGGAAGGGAACCGGCAGGACGCTCACCCTCGAGCCGGTCGAGAGCGGCCACGTCAGCGACTACTCCAAGTACGCCGAGATCGACCTGCCCACGCAGAACACCTACGACCTCGACCTCACCGGGGCGCGGGTCGCGGGCGAGCAGGGCGAGACGGTCACCGTCGACGTCCGCATGAGCAACCACGGGCCCGCCTGGATCGGGTCGCTGCGCGCGGGCGGCGAGCCGCTCGACTTCACGGTGCGGATCCCCGAGGGCGCCGCCGTCGTCGAGAGCCCGTGCGAGCCCCTGGACGACCAGAACCCGGCCGTCTACCGCTGCTCCGCCGACACCCCCTTCCTGGAGGACGACGCGCGCACCTTCCCCTTCAAGCTGCGCATCGACAAGGTCGTCGCGGGCGCCAAGGGCAAGATCGCCCTGCCGGACTACGACAACCCGTGGGAGGGCGACCCGTCCAACGACACCGGCTGGATCGTGCTCAACGGCACCGGTGACGAGGAGACTCCGGGCGACACCGGCGGCAGCACCGGCGGCCCGGACTCCACGGGCGGTACGGGCAGCACCGGCGGTTCGCAGACGACGGGCGGCACCGGGACGACCGGTGGCTCGGACACGGCCGGGGGGACCACCGGCGGCACCTCCACCGCGGGGACCAGCGGCGGCAGCACCGGCGGTCAGTCGCCCCAGGGTGGTGCGGGCGGCGTGCTGGCCTCCACCGGCTCCACGGTGCTGCTCGGCTCGGCCGGCGCGGTCCTCGCGCTCGCGGCGGGCGGTGTCCTGTACGCCGTCTCACGCCGCCGCAGGACGGGCGGCACCGAGGCCTGACACCGGCCGCGCCGCGCCGCGCGGCTACGGGACCCGGAGCGCCTTCGCGTAGCAGAGGCTGTCCTCGTGGAAGCGGTAGTAGCCGAACTTCCCGCAGGGCTCGTAGCCGCTGGACGTGTACAGGGCCACGGCCTCCGGCTGCTTGGTGCCGGTCTCCAGCACCATCCGGGTCCGGCCCGCCGCACGGGCGTCCTCCTCCAGGGCGGCCAGGATGCGGCGGGCCAGCCCGCGCCCGCGCACCTGCTCGATCACGAACATCCGCTTGAGTTCGGCGTCCCCGTCGAGATTGCCCTCGTCGTTGGCGTCCTGGCAGCGCCAGCCGCCCGAGGCGACCGGCGTGTCGTTCTCGTCGTACGCGATCAGGTACTGGCCGTTCGGCGGCGCGAAGTCCGACGGGTCCAGGTGCGTGGCGTCGCCGCCGTCGCCGTAGCGGATGTCGTACTCGGCCTGGACCTCGTCGTTGAGCTTCACGGCGTCGGGGTGGTCGAAGGGGACCCGGCGTATGTTCATTCTTCCTACCGTATATCGATGCGGAGTCCGGAGCGGGACACCGTCCAGTGTGCCGGTATCGTGCCGGGATGCTCACCGTGACCTCCGTCAACGTCAATGGCCTGCGCGCCGCCGCGAAGAAGGGCTTCGTGGAGTGGCTCGCCGGCACCTCCGCCGACGTGCTGTGCCTCCAGGAGGTGCGGGCCGAACCCCACCAACTGCCGGACCACGTCGGCGCGCCCGAGGGCTGGCACGTGACGCACGCCCCCGCCGCCGCCAAGGGCCGCGCCGGTGTCTCCCTCTACACGCGCCGGGAGCCCGACGCCGTCCGCGTCGGTTTCGGCTCGACGGAGTTCGACGCCAGTGGCCGCTACGTCGAGGCCGACCTGCCCGGTGTGACGGTCGCCTCCCTCTACCTCCCCTCCGGCGAGGTCGGCACCGAGCGCCAGGACGAGAAGGTCCGCTTCATGGGCGAGTTCCTCGCCTACCTGAAGGACCTGCGCGAGCGGGCCGCCGCCGAGGGGCGCGAGGTCGTCGTGTGCGGCGACTGGAACATCGCCCACCGCGAGGCCGACCTGAAGAACTGGCGCGCCAACAAGAAGAACTCCGGCTTCCTGCCGGAGGAGCGGGAGTGGCTCGGCCGCGTCCTGGACCCGGCCGAGGGCGGGTACGTGGACGTGGTGCGCGCGCTGCATCCGGACGCCGAGGGGCCGTACTCGTGGTGGTCCTACCGGGGGCGGGCCTTCGACAACGACTCGGGATGGCGCATCGACTACCACCTCTCCACTCCCGGGCTGGCCGCCAGGGCGCTCAAGGGGTACGTCGAGCGGGCCGCCACGCACGCCGAACGCTGGTCCGACCACGCGCCGGTCACGGTGGTCTACGGCCCCTGACGGCCGGGGCGGCGGAGGGCCGGCCCGGTCTGCTCCGACCCCTTGCGCATCCGCCGGTCCAGGGCCAGGGACAGCTCCGCCTCCACCACGCTGCGGGCCAGCGGGCGCAGGCGGTGCAGCTCCGGTTCGGGGGCGTGGCGCAGTATCAGGTCGGCGAAGAGTTCCGCGAGGGCGTCGGCGTGCTCGCGGACGCGGACGCCGGCCTGGAGGACCTCGCCGAGCGGGATGCCCTCGCGGACCAGGGCGGAGGAGACCTCAAGCAGGCGGTGGCTGATGTGGACCAGTTCGTCGCCGTCGGTGCCGAGGTAGCCCAGCTCCATCGCGGCCGCCAGGTTCTCCGGGGTGACCTCGCCCTCGAAGCGGGCGGCGAGTTCCTCGGGGGTGAGGCGGACCGGGGTCTCCTCGGTGGGCTCGCCGAGGCCGAGCAGGTCGCCGACGTCGCGGCCGTGGTCGAAGGCGTCGGCCAGTTCCGCGATGCCGTTGAGGGTGTGGCCGCGTTCCAGGAGGGCGGCGATGGTGCGCAGGCGGGCCAGGTGGTGGTCGTCGTACCAGGCGATGCGGCCCTCGCGGCGGGGCGGCGGGATCAGTTTGCGTTCGCGGTAGAAGCGCAGGGTGCGCACCGTGATGCCGGCCAGCCGGGCCAGTTCCTCCATGCGGTATTCGCGCTTCTCGGTCACGGCACGACCCTATGGCGTACCGGCGGTAACTTTCTTCCGCCCGACCCCTACCCATGAGTACGGAGCTGTTCTACGCTCCCATTGCGCCAGTGTTCACTGGCACGGTTCTAGTGGTTCCCAGTGGATCCAAACGGCTCCACACGGTCCGGCAAGCGTGGAGGCTCAGGGATGGCCGAGCACGAGCAGGTTCACGAACACGTACGGGTGGCGGTGATCGGGTCCGGCTTCGGCGGGCTCGGGGCCGCCGTGCGGCTGCGGCGCGAAGGGATCACCGACTTCGTCGTACTGGAGCGGTCCGGCAGCGTCGGCGGCACCTGGCGGGACAACAGCTACCCGGGCTGCGCCTGCGACGTGCCGTCCCACCTGTACTCCTTCTCGTTCGCGCCCAACCCGGAGTGGCCGCGCACCTTCTCCGGGCAGGAGCACATCCGCGCCTACCTGGAACACGTCGCCGACACCTTCGGGCTCCGTCCCCACCTCCGCTTCGACTCGGAGGTGAAGCGGATGGCATGGGACACCGAGCAGCTGCGGTGGGAGATCGAGACCGTGCGGGGCACCCTCACCGCCGACGTCGTCGTGTCCGCGACCGGGCCGCTGTCGGACCCCAAGGTCCCGGACATCCCCGGGCTCGACTCCTTCCCCGGCAAGGTCTTCCACTCCGCCCGCTGGGACCACGACTACGACCTCGCCGGCAAGCGCGTCGCCATGATCGGCACCGGCGCCTCCGCCATCCAGATCGTGCCGTCCATCCAGCCGGAGGTGGGCCGGCTCACCCTCTTCCAGCGCACCCCGGCCTGGGTGATGCCCCGCGTGGACCGGGCCATCAGCGGCGCCGAACGCGCCCTGCACCGGGCGCTGCCCGCCACCACCAAGCTCCGCCGCGGGCTGCTGTGGGGCATCCGCGAACTCCAGGTGCAGGCGTTCACCAAGCACCCCAACGAGCTGGGCTTCGTCGAGCAGATCGCCAAGCGCAACATGGGCGCCGCCATCAAGGACCCGGCCCTGCGCGCCAAGCTCACCCCCGACTACCGCATCGGCTGCAAGCGGATCCTGCTGTCGAGCACCTACTACCCGGCGCTCGCCAAGCCCAACGTGGACGTGGTCGCGAGCGGCCTCACCGAGGTGCGCGGGTCGACGCTCGTCGCCGCCGACGGCACCGAGGCCGAGGTGGACGCGATCATCTTCGGCACCGGGTTCCACGTCACCGACATGCCCATCGCCGAGCGGGTCGTGGGCGCCGACGGGCGGACCCTCGCCGAGACCTGGAAGGGCGGCATGGAGGCGCTGCGCGGCGGCACGGCGGCCGGTTTCCCCAACTTCATGACGGTCATCGGGCCCAACACCGGCCTCGGCAACTCGTCCATGATCCTGATGATCGAGTCCCAGCTGAACTACCTGGCCGACTACCTGCGCCAGCTCAACGTCCTGGGCGGCCGCACCGCCCTCGACCCGCGCCCCGCTGCCGTGCGCAACTGGAACCACCGCGTGCAGGAGCGCATGAAGCGCACGGTGTGGAACACCGGCGGCTGCACCAGCTGGTACCTGGACGCCAGCGGCCGCAACACCACCGTCTGGCCCGGCACCACCGCCGAGTTCCGGCGCGAGACGCGGCGCGTGGACCTCGCGGAGTACCAGGTGCTGCGCCCGGCCCCCGCGCAGACCACGGCGAAGACCACGGCGAAGGCCCCCGACACGGACGCCGAGGTGAGCGCGTGAGCCGCCTGCTGCACGTCGCCGACGGCCCGTACGCGCCGCCCGTGCCCGCCCACGAGCTGACCGTCACCGCCGCCGACGGCGCCCGGATACACGTCGAGGTGCACGGCCCCGAGAACGCGCCCGCGGTCGTCCTCGCGCACGGCTGGTGCTGCTCCACCGCCTTCTGGGCGGCGCAGATCCGCGAACTGGCCGCCGACCACCGGGTCATCGCCTACGACCAGCGCGGCCACGGACGCAGCCCGGCCAACCCGGCGTACGGCACCGAGCCGCTCGCCGACGACCTCGAAGCCGTCCTGGAAGCCACCCTCGCGCCGGGTGAGCGGGCGGTGCTCGCCGGGCACTCCATGGGCGGGATGACGCTGATGGCGGCGGCGACGCGGCCCGCGGTGCGCGAGCACGCGGCGGCCGTCCTGCTGTCCAGCACGGGCAGCGCACGGCTGGTGGCCTCCGCCACCGTGGTGCCGATGCGGGCGGGCCGTATGCGCACCTGGCTGACCCGGCGGATCCTCGGCTCCCGGGCGCCGCTCGGGCCGGTCACACCGCTCGCCCGCCGGATCCTCAAGTACGGGACGATGGGCCCCGGTTCGGCCCCGCAGATGGTCGACGCCTGCGCCCGCATCGTGCACGCCTGTCCGAGCCGGGTGCGGCACGGCTGGTCCCAGGTGCTCGACCTGCTCGACCTGGACCACGGCGTACGGGAGCTGCGGATGCCGGTGGAGATCGTGGTCGGTACGGCGGACCGGCTGACGCCGCCCGTGCACGCACGCGCGCTGGCCGCCGCCCTGCCCGACTGCGTGGGCCTCACCGAACTCCCGGGCCTCGGCCACATGACGCCGGTGGAGGCGCCGGACCTGGTCACCGGCAAGATACGGGCGCTCGCCGCCACCTACATACCCAGCGCACGCGGTGAGCGTGCCGTACCCGCCGAGGAGAGCGCATGAGCAGGGTGAGCCTGGAAGGACGCGTCGCCGTCGTCACCGGAGCCGCGCGGGGCGTGGGGGAGTTGATGGCCCGCAAGCTGTCCGCGCGCGGGGTGAAGGTGGCGCTGGTCGGCCTGGAGCCGGACGAACTCAAGCAGGTCTCCGCCCGGTTGCACAGCGACAGCGACCACTGGCACGCCGACGTCACCGACCACGAGGCGATGGCCCGGGTGGCGGCGGAGGTCAGGGAGCGCTTCGGGAAGGTCGACATCGTCGTCGCCAACGCGGGCGTCGCCACCGGTGGACCCTTCGTCGACTCCGACCCGGAGTCCTGGCGGCGGGTCATCGAGGTCAACCTGATCGGCTCGGCCGTCACCGCCCGCGCCTTCCTGCCCGCGCTGCTGGACAGCCGCGGCTACCTGCTCCAGATCGCCTCGCTGGCCGCCCTCACCCCCGCCCCGATGATGAGCGCCTACTGCGCCTCCAAGTCCGGCGTCGAGGCGTACGCGCACAGCCTGCGCGGCGAGGTCGGGCACCGGGGCGTGAAGGTCGGCGTCGGCTATCTGTCCTGGACCGACACCGACATGGTGCGCGGCGCCGACCAGGACGACGTCATGCGGGAGTTGCGGCAGCGGCTGCCCTGGCCGTCCAACAAGACCTACCCGCTCGGCCCGGCCGTCGACCGGCTGGTGGAGGGCGTCGAACGCCGCTCCGCGCACGTCTACGGGCAGTGGTGGCTGCGCGGCATGCAGGGCGTGCGCGGCTACCTGCCGGCCCTCATCGGCACCGTCGGGCAGCGTGAGATGCGGCGCTTCGGCGACCGGCTGAACGGCAGGCGGATCGGCCTGGTCGGCGCCGGTGGAGCGGCCGACGAACACCGTCCGACCAGCGCGACTACGGTCCGTAAGTGATCGACATGCGCACGGTCACGGCCCATGTGAATCTGATCGAGCACCCGGCCGATCCGGTCGGGCCCGATCACAGGAGTGAACCCACATGGGTATGAAGGACCAGTTCCAGGACAAGGCCGAGCGCATGCAGCAGCAGGGCAAGCAGCGTGCCGAGCAGGCGCGGGACCAGTTCCAGAACCGCGACCGCCGTCGCGACGAGGACGAGAACGACCCGTCTTCCCCGGCCTCGCGTCGCCGCGAGTCGGAGCACCAGGACCCGTCCTCGCGCCGTCGTGACGAGGACGAGCGCCTCCAGGACAGCTTCGACGCCTGACGCGCCGCCGCTGAGGTGAGAGGGCGCCCCCCGGGCCGACCGGGTGGGCGCCCTTTCCCGTGCCACCGGAGGTGTCGCGGGGGAGGTCTCTACTCCCGCGGCGGCAGGGGCGGACGCGACCGGTCCGGTACGGCCTCGTAACCGGGGGGTGTGGCGGGCGGGTTGGTCTCCAGCAGCTCCAACGCCAGCCGCACGGCCTCGTCGAGGACCGGGTAGCGGCCCTCGGCCCAGTCCAGCGGGGTGCGCAGCGCCTCGACGTCGGGGGCGACACCGTAGTTCTCCACGGACCATCCGTAGGCTTCGAACCAGGCCGCGTTCATCGGCACCGTGATCACCGAGCCGTCGCCGAGGCCGTGCCGGCCGGTCATGCCGACCACTCCGCCCCAGGTGCGCTGCCCGACCACCGGGCCGAGGCGCAGCAGCCTGAACGCCGCCGTGATCATGTCGCCGTCGGAGGACGTCGCCTCGTCGGCGACCGCGACGACCGGACCGCGCGGCGCGTTGGAGGTGTACGACACCGGCTGGGCGTCCCGGGTCAGGTCCCAGCCCAGGATGGTCCGGGTCAGCTTCTCGATGACCAGCTCGCTGATGTGCCCGCCCGCGTTGCCGCGCACGTCCACGATGAGCGCGGGCCGGGACACCTCCATGCGCAGGTCGCGGTTGAACTGCGCCCAGCCGGAGCCGCCCATGTCGGGGATGTGCAGGTAGCCGCACCGACCGCCGCTCAACTCCCGCACCACCTCGCGGCGTTTGGCCACCCAGTCCTGGTAGCGCAGGGGGCGTTCGTCGACGAGCGGCACGACGGCGACCCGGCGGGAGGGCCCCTGGCAGCCCTCGCCGGGCGCGAAGGTCAGCTCCACCGTCGTACCGCCCGCGCCCGCAAGCAGCGGGGACGGGCCGAGCACCGGGTCGACCGGGCGGCCGTCGACGTGGGTGAGGACGGCACCGTCGCGGATGCCCGTGCCGGCCAGCGGGGAGCGGGCCTTGGAGTCGGAGGAGTCGCCCGGCAGGATCCGCCGGACCAGCCACCGTCCGGCCCGGCAGGCGAAGTTGGCGCCGAGCAGGCCCTGCCGGCGCTGGTAGTGCGCCGGGCCCTCGTTGCGCCGGGCGGCGACCACGTAGGCGTGCGAGGTGCCCAGCTCGCCGAGCACCTCGCGCAGCAGGTCGGCGAACTCGTCGGGCGAGGCGACCCGTTCCAGCAGCGGACGGTACTGGTCCAGAACCGCGTCCCAGTCGATGCCGCACATGCCGGGGTCCCAGAAGTAGGCGCGGATCAGCCGCCCCGCCTCGTCGTAGGCCTGGCGCCACTCGGCGGCCGGGTCGACCTCGTGCAGGACGCGGCGCAGGTCGATCCAGGTGGTCGAGTCGCCGTCGCCCACCTCGCACGCCGGTACGGCCCGCAGGTCGCCCTCGTCGAGCACGACCAGGCGGCTGCCGTCGCCGCTGACCCGGAACCAGTCCAGGTGGTCGACCAGCTCCGCCTTCTTCGCCTTGGCCAGGTTGAAGTGCTCCAGCGTGGGCCGCTCGCTCGGGTCCGCCGGGTTGGCGAAGGTCTCGCCGAGCGCACCCGAGATCGGCCAGCGCAGCCAGACCAGGCCGCCGCCCGCGACCGGCTCCAGCGCCGAGTACTTGGAGGCGGTGACCGGGAACGGCGTCACCCGGCTCTCCAGACCCTCGACCTCGACGGTCACCGCGCCGCCCTCGCCGGGTTCGTCCTCCAGGGGGTCCAGGCCCCCGGCCGCGGGGCGGCCCTCGGGGTTGAGGGCGAAGGGGGAGGGGGTCGCGGAGGACAGCGGCACCAGGTAGGGGCGGCAGCCCAGCGGGAAGGACAGGTCGCCGGTGTGCACGTCGTACACCGGATCGAAGCCGCGCCAGGACAGGAAGGCGAGGTAGCGGCCGTCCCGGGTGAACACCGGGTTCTCGTCCTCGAAGCGGCCGTTGGTGACGTCGACGACGAGGGTGCCCTCCGGGCCGTCGATCCGGGCCATCTTGATCTGCCGCAGAGTGCGTCCGATGCCCGGGTGCGACCAGGTGAGCCAGGTCCCGTCGGGGGAGAAGGCGAGGTCGCGCACGGGGCCGTTGACGGACCGGATCAGCTCGGTGACCTGGCCTCCGACGGTCGCGGGGGTGCCGGGGCCGCCCGGCATGCCGGTCCCCCCGGCGTCGGTGCCGGTGCCTTCGGCGGTCGGGGGGACACCGGGGCCGGGACGGGGGTCGCGCGGGGCCTCTGCCCCGGGGGCTGCGGTGCCGGGGTCCGTGGGGTCGCTTCCCGCTGTGCCACTGGCGGTCGTTCCGCCTCCCGCGGTGCCGCCGGGCGCGGAGTCGCCTTCCGGCGTGCCGTCTGCCGGCGTGCGGGTGCCCCCGGCGTCGGTGCCGAGGCCGGGGGTGTCCGTGCCGGTGCCTTCGGCGGTCGGGGGGACACCGGGGCCGGGACGGGGGTCGCGCGGGGCCTCTGCCCCGGGGGCTGCGGTGCCGGGGTCCGCGGGGTCGCTTCCCGCTGTGCCACTGGCGGTCGTTCCGCCTCCCGCGGTGCCGCCGGGCGCGGCGTCGCCTTCCGGCGTGCCGTCTGCCGGCGTGCGGGTGCCCCCGGCGTCGGTGTCCCCGGTGGGGGCGTCCTCGGCGGGGGCGTCCGGGGTGGGGGCGTCCGGGGTGGGGGCCGCCCGGGCGGCCGTCCCCGCCGCGTCCGCGTCCCCCGCGTCCTCGTCCCCCGCGTCCGGCGGATACCCGGCGTCCACCGCCTCCAGCGCCAGCGTCACCTCCGTGTCGGGCTCCGCGACGTCGAGGATCAGCAGCCGTCCGTCGTGCGAGGCGACGGCGAGCCGGTCGCCCGCCGGGTCGGAGACCAGCTCCAGGACCCGGCCCAGGCGCCCGGAGGCCAGCCGCCGGGCCGCGCGGCCGCCGGTCGCCCGGGGCAGGTAGGAGATCTCGACCGCGTCCTCGCCCTCCGCGTCCGTCACGTACGCGATCCGCCCGCTTTCGCCGAGCATCTCCGGCAGCCGCACCCGCACCCCCGGGGTGTCCGCGATGGTGCGGGCCGGGCCGTCGCGGTGGGTGAGCCAGTACAGGCTGCCGCGCACCACGACGGCGCTCGCGCGGCCGGTCTCGTCCACGGAGACGCCGCCCACGTGCTGGGCCGCGGGCACCTGGTGCGTACGCCGCCCCGCGCGCGGCCCGCTCAGCCGTACGTCGAGCCGGCGCGGCGCCGAGCCGGGCGCGAGGTCGTCCACGATCCACAGGTCGCCCGCGCACTGGTACACCACCCGGGTGCCGTCGCTCGCGGCGTTGCGGGCGTAGAACGCGTCGTGGTCGGTGTGGCGGCGCAGGCCGGTGCCGTCGGGCGCGCAGGAGTAGAGGTTGCCGACGCCCTCGTGGTCGGAGAGGAAGGCGATCCGGCCGCCGACGAACATGGGGGCGGCGAGGTGCCCGCCGAGGTCGGGCAGCAGCCGCTCGCCGTGCAGCCAGAGCCGGCCCGTGGCGCCGCCCCGGTAGCGCTTCCAGGCGGCCGGCTCGTGCGGCGGGGTACCGGTGAGCAGGAGGGTCCTGCGTTCGCCGTCGAGGTCGGCGGCCTGGATGTCGGTGACCGGGCCCCAGGGCAGCTTGCGGCCGGGGTCGCCGTCGGGGGTGACCTTGTAGGCCCAGGTGAGGTGCGAGAAGGGCTCGCCGTGCGAGGCCACGGCGAGGACCGCGGTGGTGCCGTCGGGGTCGGGGGGCGACCAGCCGCAGACCCGGGTGTCGAGGCCGCCCCAGTGGGTGAGCTGCCGTCCGGGGCCGCCGGCCACCGGCACCAGATGGACCTCCGGCACCAGACTGCGCCAGCTGGTGTACGCGATGTGCCGGCCGTCGGGGGAGAAGCGCGGGGGACCGGCCTTGGTGCGGTCGACGGTGAGCCGCCAGGCCCGGCCCGGACCGTCGAGGGACGCGAGCCAGAGGTCGTCCTCGGCCACGAAGCACAGCTGGTCGCCACTGAGGTGCGGAAGGCGCAGATAACTCACCCGCCCCATGCTTTTCCGGGCGCCGGGTACCGGCAACTTATGCGCTGCCGACAACCGTGACCCACAACACGAACGAAACCGTTTCGTTTCGCTAGGCGGTGGGGTACATTCTTGGTGTACGAAACGGTGCCGTTCGGCCCCCCTGGAGCCGGGCGGAACGGGAAGGAGTGAGCGAGATGACCGAGGCCGCCACCGCGCGCCGCAGTCGGATCACTCCCGAGCGCGAGGCCGAGCTGTACGAGGCCGTGCTCGACCTGCTCCGCCAAGTCGGCTACGACGCGCTCACCATGGACGCCGTGGCCGCCCGCACCCGGTCCAGCAAGGCGACGCTCTACCGCCAGTGGGGCGGCAAGCCGGAGCTGGTCGTCAAGGCCATCCGGCACAACAAGCCGGGCGAGATCGGCGACGTCGACACCGGCTCGCTCCGCGGCGACCTGCACGCCCTGATGGCCCGTGAGGACGACTGCGCCATGGAGCAGAACTCCGCGCTGATGCGCGGCGTCGCCATGGCACTGCACCAGAACCCGGACCTCCGCCAGGCGTTCCGGGAACAGCTCATCGAACCGGAGATGGCCGAGTTCCGGCGAGTGATGCAACGCGCCGTCGACCGCGGCGAGATCAGAGCGGACTGCCCGGCGCTGGACTTCCTCGTGCACATGATGGTCGGCGGATTCGCCACCCGCACGCTGCTGGACGACCAGCCGCCGACCCAGGCGTTCCTCACCTCCTACATCGACGCCGTGATCCTCCCCGCCCTCGGCGTCCCCTCCCACTGACATCCCCACGCAACTTCTGAGCCCCACCTGAGCCCCACCTGACGTAACCGCTCACGTCGTCGGGCTGATCACCCCTGCCCTGAAGACCCACGACCTGACCGGGAGTACGCCCCCGTGGCCACGTTCCTCTACAAACTCGGCCGGCTCGCCTTTCGCCGACGGCACTTCGTCGCCCTGATCTGGGTGGCCCTGCTGACGCTCGCCGGCGTCGGCGCCGCCAGCGCCCCGCCCGCCGGCAACTCCTCCTTCTCCATCCCCGGAACGGAGGCCCAGAAGGCCTTCGACCTGCTGGAACAGCGCTTCCCCGGGGCGAGCGCCGACGGGGCGACCGCACGGGTCGTCTTCAAGGCACCCGCCGGCGAGAAGATGACGGACGCCGGCCACAAGGCGGCCGTCGAGAAGACCGTCGACGAACTGGCGGACGGCTCCGAGGTCGCCTCGGTCGCCGACCCCTACACGGGCGACGCCGTCAGCAAGGACGGCACCATCGCCTACGCCTCGGTGAAGTACGACGTCTCCGGCATGGAGCTGGAGGAATCCACCAAGGACGCCCTGGAGGACGCCGCCCAGCAGGCGCGCGACGCCGGGCTGACCGTCGAGATCGGCGGTGACGCGCTCCAGGCCGTCCCGGAGACCGGCGCCACCGAGGTCATCGGCATCGCGGTCGCCGCCGTCGTCCTCGTCATCACCTTCGGCTCCCTGGTCGCGGCCGGGCTGCCCCTGCTCACCGCCCTGATCGGCGTGGGCATCGGCGTCTCCTCGATCACCGCACTCGCGAGCGCGCTCGAACTGGGCTCGACCACCTCGATCCTGGCCATGATGATCGGCCTCGCGGTCGGCATCGACTACGCCCTGTTCATCGTCTCCCGCTACCGCGCCGAACTCGCCGAGGGGCGCGAACGCGAAGAGGCCGCCGGACGGGCCGTCGGCACCGCGGGCTCCGCGGTCGTCTTCGCCGGCCTCACCGTCGTCATCGCCCTGGTGGGTCTCGCGGTCGTCAACATCCCGATGCTCACCAAGATGGGCATCGCGGCGGCCGGCACCGTCGCCATCGCGGTCCTGATCGCGCTCACGATGATCCCCGCGCTGCTCGGCTACGCCGGTCGCAGGGTCAAGCCCGCCGGGGTGAAGGGCAAGCTGCTGGGCCGCTCCCGCAAGGGCGAGCCGAAGCCGGACCGGCCGGCCGGGCAGCCGAAGGCCAACCTGGGCACCCGCTGGGCGAGCTTCGTCGTCCGCCGCCCCCTCGCCGTCCTCCTCCTGGGCGTCATCGGCCTCGGCGCCGCAGCGGTCCCCGCGACCTCCCTGGAACTGGGCCTGCCCGACGACGGCTCCCAGCCGACGTCCACGACCCAGCGCCGCGCCTACGACCTGCTCTCCGAGGGCTTCGGCCCCGGCTTCAACGGCCCCCTGATGGTCGTCGTGGACGCGAAGGGCAGCGACGCGCCCAAGGACGCCTTCACTGACGTCGAGCAGCGGATCAAGGGCCTCGACGGCGTCGTGGCGGTGGCCCCGCCCGCCCCCAACAAGGGCGGCGACACCGCGACGATCACCGTGGTCCCGGACTCCAAGCCGTCCTCCGTGCAGACCGAGGACCTGGTGCACGCCATCCGTGACGCGGGCGGCGACATCGAGGCGAAGACCGGCGCGGAGACCCTGGTCACCGGCTCGACGGCGATGAACATCGACGTCAGCCAGAAGCTCAACGACGCGCTGGTGCCGTACCTGGTCCTGGTCGTCGGCCTGGCCTTCCTCCTCCTCATCGTGGTCTTCCGCTCGATCCTGGTCCCGCTGAAGGCGGCCCTCGGCTTCCTGCTCTCCGTCATGGCGGCGCTCGGCGCGGTCGTCGCGGTCTTCCAGTGGGGCTGGCTGTCCGGCCTGATGGGCGTCGAGGAGACCGGACCCGTCATGTCGATGATGCCGATCTTCATGGTCGGCGTGGTCTTCGGCCTGGCGATGGACTACGAGGTCTTCCTGGTCACCCGCATGCGGGAGGCCTACGTCCACGGCGAGAAGCCGAACCAGGCGGTCGTCACCGGCTTCAAGCACGGCGCCCGGGTCGTCACCGCCGCCGCGGTGATCATGATGGCGGTCTTCGCGGGCTTCATCGGCTCCAGCGAGTCCATGGTCAAGATGATCGGCTTCGGCCTCGCGATCGCCGTCTTCTTCGACGCGTTCGTCGTCCGCATGGCCATCGTCCCGGCGGTCCTCGCCCTGCTCGGCAAGAAGGCCTGGTGGCTGCCGAAGTGGCTGGACCGCGCGCTGCCCAACGTGGACGTCGAGGGCGAGGGCCTGCGCACGGCCGCCGAGCGCGGCACCGGCCCCGACGAGGACCGGGAACTGGTGCGCACCTGACCGGCCGCCGCGGCCTCTGACAGGAGGACGGCACAGACCAGCCGGTGAGGGTTCCGTGGGGACGGGGCTGCCCTCACCGGCTTCCCCCTGTTCAGGGGCGGCGCGGTAGTGCCCTAACCGGGTCGCCTGTGCGCTACACCTACCAGTACGGTGCCCTGCATGACGACGACCGACGACGCCTCCGGCTCCACCGGCACCTCCGACTCCGCCGGCACCTCCGCCGCCCACCCGCGCTTCGCCGCCGCCCTCGGCGACCTGGGCCTCGGCGACCTGGCCGGACGGGCCCGGCGGTTCCCGGAGGCCACGCGCACCGCCGCCGAGGCCGCCGCCGCCATCGGGTGCGAGCTGAGCCAGATCTGCAAGTCGCTCATCTTCGCCGCGGACGGCGTGCCCGTACTGGTCCTCATGGACGGCGCCTCCCGCGTCGACCTGGACCGGGTCCGCGAGGAACTCGGCGCCGGGAAGGTCACCCGGGCCAAGGCCGACGTCGTACGGGAGACCACCGGGTACGCGATCGGCGGGGTGCCGCCCTTCGGGCACCGGACCAGGACCCGGGTGCTGGCCGACCGGTCCCTGCTCGCCCACGACGTCGTCTGGGCCGCCGCCGGGACCCCGTACGCGGTCTTCCCGATGGAGCCCGAGAACCTCGTCGCCACCGCCGGCGCCACCCTCGTGGACGTGCGCGAGCGCTCCGAGTGACGCCGCTGGTCACCGCCGCCGTCCTGCTCGCGGCGGTCACCCACGCCGCCTGGAACGCCATCGCCCACCGGATCACCGACAAGCTGACCGGGTTCGCGCTGATCTCCGGCGGCGGGATGCTCATCGGACTCGCGCTGCTGCCGTTCACGGCGTTCCCGGCGGCCGGGGCCTGGCCGTACCTCCTGGTCTCCGCCGCCATCCACATCGCGTACTACGCCCTGCTCATGCGCTCCTTCCGGCTGGGCGACTTCGGCCAGGCCTACCCGATCGCCCGCGGCAGCGCGCCGCTCCTTGTCACCGTCCTCGCCGCCGTCTTCGCCCACGAGGTGCCGGACGGCTGGGCGACCGGGGGCATCCTGGTCTCCTGCGCCGGGCTGACCGGCGTCGCCCTGTGGGGGCTGCGCGGACGCCGGCCCGACTGGGCGGCCATCGGCGCCGCCCTGGCGACCGGCGTGACCATCGCGGCGTACACGGTCGTCGACGGCCTCGGCGTACGCGCCTCCGGGTCCTCCCTCGGCTACATCGCCTGGCTGATGGCCGTACAGGGCACGGTCCTGCCGGCGTACTTCCTGTACCGGCACCGCGCCGGGGCCTGGGCCCTGCTGCGGCCGCACGCGGGCCTCGGACTGGCCGGCGCGGCACTGTCCGTCACCGCCTACGCCCTGGTCCTGTGGGCGCAGACCCGCGCCGAACTCGCGCCCATCGCCGCCCTGCGCGAGTCGTCCATCCTGGTCGGCGCCGCGATAGGGGCCCTGTTCTTCAAGGAGCGGTTCGGCGCGCCCCGGATCGCGGCGGCCGGCCTCCTGGTCGTCGGAATCGGGCTGATGCTGCACACCGGATAGCCGCGAGGTCCGGGATGGTGCGTACGGCCGTCGCGAGGCGCACCCTGGAAGAAGGTGTTCCGGAGGTGATCGTCATGATGCACACCACAGTGGGATGGCATGTCGAGCTGGAGTTCACGGAGGACGACCAGCACACGCGGGCGGTCGCGATGGTGCGGCTCCCCGACGGCACCGAGGTCCGCGCGCACGGCCACGCCAGCCGGCACCGGATCGACTCCCAGCAGCCACGGGTCGGTGAGGAGGTCGCGGGCGCCCGGGCGTTGAACGAGCTGGCGATGCAGCTGCTCACCAAGGCCCACGACGAGATCGACGCGGCGTCCGGGCGGACCTCGCACCCCATCCACGTCTGAATCCACGTCCGACCCGGGGCCGGGGCCCGTCGCTAGGAAGGGGACGGGCCCCGGGCGAGCGACGCGCGTACCGCCCGGACCAGCGCCTGCGCCCGCGGGTCCGCCGTCACCGTCTTGCGGAAGCCGTTGGTGACGTAGCCCAGGGCGATGCCGGTCTCCGGGTCGGCGAAGCCCAGGGAGCCGCCGCGGCCCGGGTGGCCGAATGAGCCGGGGCCCAGGAACGGGGACGCGCTGCCGTGCAGCATGTAGCCGAGGCCGAAGCGGGTGCCCACGACCAGGATCCGGTCGGGACCGGCGGACTCCTCCGCGCGGGCCAGCTCCATGGTCGCCCGGTCGAACAGCCGTACGTCGCGGGTCACGCCGTCGACCTCGCCGATCAGCGCCGCGTAGAAGCGGGCCAGGCCGTCGGCCGTCGCGATGCCGTTGGCGGCCGGGAGCGCGGCCGCGCGGTACTCCGGGTCGTTCTGGTCGGGAAACGGGGTGATCGCGGCGAAGGCGCGGCGGGTGAGGGAGCCGGGGTCTTCGTACGCCGCGGTGACGGCGCGCTTGGGGCGCAGCCGCGGGCCGTTCCCGGGCCCCGACGGCTCGGGATCGTCGAGGCGCCCCACGCGACCGGCCCTCCCCGCCGCCTCCTCCGCCGCGGGCAGCCCCACCCACAGGTCCAGGCCGAGCGGGCGGGCGATCTCGTCCGCGATCCACTGCCCGGCGCCGCGCCCGCCCGTCACCCGGCGGACCAGCTCGTCGAGCAGCCAGCCGTAGGTCAGCGCGTGGTAGCCGTGGTCGGTGCCCGGCTCCCAGACGGGGGCCTGCGCGGCGACGGCGGCGGGGCCCCGCCGCGGGTCCAGGGCTTCCTCGGGGGTGAGCGGACGGTCCAGGACCGGCAGCCCGGCCCGGTGGTTCAGCACGTGCCGGACCAGCACCCGCTCCTTGCCGTGCGCCTTGAACTCCGGCCAGTACTCGCCCACCGGCGCGTCCAGGTCCAGCTCCCCGCGCCGGTGCAGCAGCAGCGGTACGGCGGCGGCGACGCCCTTGGTCGCCGAGCGGACCACCTGGGCGGTCCCGCGACGCCACGGCTCGGTACCGGCCGTGCCGTCGACGTCCCTGGCGCCGCCCCACAGATCGACGACCTTGCGCCCGTCCCGGTAGACGGCGACGGCCGCGCCCCGCTCGCCGAGCGCGGTGAAGTTCCGTGCGAACGCGTCCCTCACCGGCTCGAAGCCCTCGGCCACCGTGCCGTGCACGTTCACGCCCACCTCTGTACGCCCCTTCCGGCCGCTCGTGACAGTGGAGGCAACCGCCACCGGCCGTCCACCATTCCTCACCCGCTCGCCCGCACCGACCGCGGGTCGAACCCGAAGGGCAGCTCCAGGCGGTGGGCGCGCATCAGGTCGTCGTCGGAGAGCAGGGCGGCGGTCGGACCGTCGGCCGCGATCACGCCGTCGCTGAGGATCAGGGCGCGGGGGCACAGCTCCAGGGCGTAGGGCAGGTCGTGGGTGACCATCAGGACCGTGACGTCCAGGGAGCGCAGGATGTCGGCCAGTTCGCGGCGGGAGGCCGGGTCGAGGTTGGAGGAGGGCTCGTCCAGGACCAGGATCTCCGGCTCCATGGCGAGCACGGTCGCCACCGCCACCCGGCGCCGCTGGCCGAAGGAGAGGTGGTGCGGCGGCCGGTCCTTGAACTCCGCCATGCCGACCAGCGTGAGCGCCCGGTCCACACAGGCCTCCAGCTCCGCCCCCTTGACCCCGGCCGCCGCCGGTCCGAAGGCCACGTCCTCGCGCACGGTCGGCATGAACAGCTGGTCGTCCGGGTCCTGGAAGACGATGCCGACCCGGCGCCTGACCTCCGCCATGTTCCGCTTGTCCACCGGCAGCCCGGCGACCGTGACCGTGCCGGTGCCGCCGGTCAGGATGCCGTTGAGGTGCAGCACCAGCGTCGTCTTGCCCGCGCCGTTGGGCCCGAGCAGCGCGACCCGCTCGCCGCGCGCGACGGAGAAGTCCACGCCGAACAGGGCCTGGTGCCCGTCGGGGTAGGCGAAGGCGAGGCCGGAGACGTCGAGGGAGGCTGTCATCGGAAAACGCCCACTTCCCGGCTTGCGGATGAGTATCGTTGTCAACGGCTGGTGCATGCGAGAGCCAAGCTTGCACCACCTCTGTGTCATTGCCGGCAACCGGGCTGGTTTCAACCCGGCTGGTGTTGATCGCGTCAGACTCGGTCGTCCGCTGGGCAATCGAGCAGCGTGAGCCAGGAATCCCCCTTGCAACCCAAGGGGGAGGATTCAAAACGTCCATCCCAGCAAACACACGACGAGAGCCGCCCCCGGGAGCAGTAAAGCGTACGACCACTGCGCCCGGGACGCGGTCACCTCGTCGATGACCGGCATCGAACCGGCGTACCCGCGGCTGACCATGGCCAGGTGGACGCGTTCGCCGCGTTCGTAGGAGCGGATGAACAGCGCCCCCGCGGACTTGGCGAGCACGCCCCAGTGCCGTACGCCCCTCGCCTCGAACCCGCGCGACTCCCGGGCGATCCGCATCCGCCGCATCTCGTCCGCGATGACGTCCCCGTACCGGATCATGAACGAGGCGATCTGCACGAGCAGCGGCGGCAGCCTCAGCCGCTGGAGACCGAGGAGGAGTTCCCGCAGCTCGGTCGTGGAGGCGAGGAGTACCGAGGCGGCGACGCCCAGGGTGCCCTTGGCCAGGACGTTCCAGGCGCCCCACAGGCCGTTGACGCTCAGGGACAGGCCGAGCACCTCGACCCGCTCGCCCTCGGCCACGAACGGCATGAGCACCGCGAACGCGACGAACGGCACCTCGATCAGCAGCCGCTTGAGCAGGAAGGCCGCCGGCACCCGGGCCGCGTACGCCACCGTCGCGAGCAGCAGCGCGTACAGGCCGAAGGCCCACATCGCCTCGCGCGGCGTGGACACCACGACGACCACGAAGGCGAAGACCGCGGCGAGCTTGGTGTGCGGCGGCAGACCGTGCACGGGGGAGTGCCCGTGCCGGTAGAGCCGATGGGCGTGGCCGGCGCCCACCTCAGAGGGTGGTTTCCGTGCTGGTCGGCGACGCGTCGTCGGTGCGGCGCCTGCGCACCGCCCAGAACACGGCGCTGCCCGCGACGACGGTGACGCCGACGCCGATCACCCCGGCGAGGCCGCCGGAGACCCGGGCGTTGGTGATGTCCTCGACGCCGTAGTCGGCGAGCGGCGAGTCGGCGTTGGCGTGCTCCTTCGCCTTCTCGTCGATGCCCTTGTCGGAGGCGACCTTCTCCAGGCCGTCGGGGTTGGCGGAGGCGTAGAAGCTGACGAAGCCGGCCAGGACCAGGGAGGCGACGAGGCCGGTGATCCACACCTTGCGGTGCGAACGGGCGGCGACGGGGGCGGGGGCCTCGGCGGGCCCGGCGCCGGGGGCGTCGACCAGCTCGCCGTTCACCCGCAGCTTGAGCCGCCGCTGAAGCCCGCGCGCCCCGTACACCAGGTCCGGGCGTACGGCGATGACGGCGCCGACGGTCAGCGCGGTGATCGCGGCCTCGCCGATGCCGATCAGCACGTGCACGCCGATCATCGCGGTGGCGACCTTGCCGATGGAGACGTCGGTGGTGCCGCCGATCCAGTACAGGAGCGTGAAGGCGAGCGCGGCGGCCGGGACGGAGACGAGCGCGGCGACGAAGGAGGCGACGGTGACCGAGCGGCGGGTGCGCGGCAGCACCTTCACCAGGCCCCGGAAGAGGGCGTAGGCGACGACCGTGGTGACGATCGCCATGTCGGTGATGTTCACGCCGAGCGCGGTCAGACCGCCGTCGGCGAAGAGGATGCCCTGCATCAGCAGCACGACGGAGACACACAGCACACCCGTATAGGGCCCCACGAGGATGGCGGCCAGCGCGCCGCCGAGCAGATGCCCGCTGGTCCCGGCCGCGACCGGGAAGTTCAGCATCTGCACGGCGAAGATGAACGCCGCGACCAGCCCGGCCAGCGGCGCCGTCCGCTCGTCCAGCTCGCGGCGTGCGCCGCGCAGGCTGACCGCGATGGCGCCCGCGGCGACGACTCCGGTCACGGCGGAGGTCGGGGCGTTGATGAATCCGTCAGGTACATGCACGGTTCGATGATAGAGACCAGTTGCAAGTCGTTCGCAAGAGCGAGGTAAAGGCTGCCGGTCCGCCGATGGGGCCCATCTCACATGTGGTATCCGGCTCGCAGGGCGTGAGCCGGGAAATATGGGACATTGGAGTGGGGGTGGACCCACAGCTTCAACACAGGTGGCAGAGCGTAAGGGGCGACCCCATGTCCGTAGTCGAACAGTACGCACGAGCCCACATCCTCACGGACGGGGACCTCCCCGACCAGGACGACGGCGGAGCGATACCCGTCGTGCTGCGCTACGACCCCGGACTCGACCCCTCCCTGGTGTGCGTCGCCCTGCCCGGGCGGGGCGGCCGTGCGTCCCGCTCCCGCGAGTGGACCTTCTCCCGCGAGCTGCTGGAACAGGGCCTGCGCGCGCCCGCCGGGAGCGGCGAGGTGCGGGTGTGGCCGTGCGGCCGGGTGCAGGCCGTGGTCGAGTTCCACTCCCCGCAGGGCTGTTCGGTGGTCCAGTTCGAGAACAAGGCTCTCATCCGCTTCCTGCGCCGCACCTACGCGGCGACCGCGCAGCCGGTGGCCCACTGAGCCGCGTGCCGGGGGTCAGCCGCCCGCCTTGAGCAGCGCCGCGACGATCGGGCCCGCCGTGTCGCCGCCGTGCCCGCCCTGCTGGACCACGCCCGCCGCCGCCAGGTCCCCCCGGTACGCCGTGAACCAGCCGTTGGGCTTCTCCTGCCCGTCGACCTCCGCCGAGCCGGTCTTGGCGCCCACGTCACCGCCGACCCCGGCCATGGCCTGCGCCGCGGTGCCGTACGCCGCCGTGTAGGACATCAGCTCGCGCAGCGCGCCGAGCGTCTCGCCCGACATCGTGCGGGAGGCCGTGGCGAGCGCCCGCCCGTCGACCGACGGGGCGACCAGGTACGGCTGGTGGAATGAGCCCGACTTCACGGTCGCCGAGACCGAGGCCATGTTCAGCGGGTTCATCCGCACGCCGCCCTGGCCGATGAGGGACGCGGCCATCTGGGCCTTGCTCTGCACCGGGACCCGGCCGTCGAAGGTGGACACGCCGACCGACCAGTTGTTCATGGACAGGCCGAAGACCTCCTTGGCCTGCCTGGTCAGGTCGTCGTCCTTCAGCTCGGGGGCCTGGCTGATGAAGGCGGTGTTGCAGGACCGGGCGAAGCTCGCCTTGAAGGTGCCGTCCTTGATCTCGAACTTGTCGTCGTTGTGGAACTTCCAGCCGCCGTACTCGAAGTACTTCGGGCACGGGTGCTTCTCGTTCACCGACGCCAGGTCCTTCTCCAGCAGCATCGAGGCGGTGACGACCTTCATCGTGGAGCCGGGCGCGAGTGAGCCCAGGAAAGCGGTGTTGAAGCCGTGCCCGCCGTTGGCGACCGCGAGGACCTCGCCGGTGGAGGCGCGCAGCAGCACCACCGACGCCCCCTTCTTGCCGTCCACCTGCTTCTCGGCGGCGGCCTGGAGGGCGGGGTCGAGCGTGGTCTTCAGCGTGCCGGGCGTGCCCTTGCTCAGCTCCAGCAGCGTCTTGTCGGCGACTTCGCCGGCGCCGGACCCCGTGGCCTCCTCGGAGCCCTTCGCATCCCCGGTTTGTTCGCCGCGCACCACGCGCAGTTCGACGCCGGGGGCGCCGCCGGACTTCTTGCCGTACTTGTCGCGCAGCCCGTCCAGGACGGTGCCGAGGGACGGGTACTTCGCGGCGGTGATCTCCGCGCCGTTCCGGTCCAGCGCCTTGACCGGCGGATCCCCGGCCTTCCCGGTGACCAGCTTGTCCCCGTCCCGCAACTCCGGGTGCACGACGGCCGCGTGCCAGTCGACGCGGGGCTCGCCGTCGCCCTCGCGCCGGACGACGGTCAGCGCGCTGTCGTACGCCAGCGGCTCGGCCGCCTTCTCGTAGGCGACCGTGGCCTTGACGGAGAAGGGGACCTTCTCCCCGGCCGGGGTGCCCGCGGTGAAGGTGGCGTCCTTGATGCGGGCGTCCTTGGCGTAGCCGGTGAGCAGCGCCTTCGCGGCCTCGGCGTCGTCGGTCGCGGCGGCAGCGGCGGCCACGTCGCCCTGCTGCCAGGCGGTCAGGAAGCGCTGGGCGGTGGAGGTGACCTCGGCCGCCGTCAGCGGGCCCGACTTCACCTTCTCCGCGGCCGCCGCGGACTTGGTGCGCGCGTTGTCGTCGCCGCTCTCGCCGCCGCCGTACATCGCGTAGGCACCGAACCCGGCACCGGCCACGACCACCGCGGCCACACTGCCGATCACGGCGGGTTTCGTCCTGCGCCGCTCGGCGGCGGCGCCCCTTCTGCTGCCCACTGCGTCCCGTTCCTCGGTGCGTTCGGTGCGTTCGGTGCCGGATGCTGCTTACGACGGCGACCACAGTAGGGGCATCGTGGCCGCCGCCCGGTGTCAGCCGCCGACTCGTAGCACGTCTGCGACGATCGGCCCGGCCGCGTCGCCGCCGTGACCGCCCTCCTGGACCATGGCCGCCGCCGCGATGTCGTTGCGGTACCCGGTGAACCAGCTGTCGGAGGTGGTCCGTCCGTCGACCTCGGCCGACCCGGTCTTGGCGCCGATGTCGCCGCCGAGCCCGGACATGGCGTTGACGGCGGTGCCCTGGGTGGCGGTGAGCCGCATCATCTGCTTGAGCTGGGAGGCGGTGCCCTGCGGCAGCCCCTTGGCGGTGGCCGGCTCCCGGTCGTCCAGGTCGAACGACACCAGATACGGCTGGCGGAACTCCCCGGTGATGGCGGTCGCGGTGACCGAGGCCATGTTCAGCGGGTTCATCTGCACCTGGCCCTGCCCGATGGCGTTGGCCGCGCGGTCCGGGCCGCCGGAGGCGGGGACGCTCCCGTCGAAGGAGACGATGCCGGTCTGCCAGTTGTCCTGCCCGAGCCCGAAGCGCTCCTGGGCCTCCTCGGTCAACGAGGAGTCGGTGAGCGGCTTCTCGTCGACGAGCTTGATGAAGCCGGTGTTGCAGGAGCGCAGGAAGGTGTTGGCGAGCGTGGCGCTCTCGTTGGGCTTCATGCCGGTCAGGTTCTTGAAGGTCTGGCTCTGCCAGGTCGCCGTGTCGGGGCAGGGCGCCGGGCCGTTCATCGAGGTCACGCCGTTGTCGATGAGCATGGCCGCGGTGATGATCTTCATGGTGGAACCGGGGGCGACCCGCCCCTGGAAGGCCGCGTTGAAGCCGTCGCGGCGGTTGTTGGCCACCGCCAGCACTTCACCGGTGCTCGGCTTCACGGCGACCACGGAGGACTCGCCGTACTGCTTCACCGCCTTCTCGGCCGCGGCCTGCACGCTCGCGCTGAGCGTCGTCTCGAGTTTCCCGGGCTTCCCCTCGGTCAGCGTCAGCAGCGGGGTGTCCGGCGTGCTTGCCACCGTGTGCCGGACCGCCAGCTCGACGCCGGGGGTACCGCCCGCCTTCGAGCCGTACCGCTCCCGCAGCGTGGCGAGGACCGGCCCGAGCGAGGGGTACTTCTCCTTCGTCAGCACGGTGCCGTTGCGCCCGACGGCCTGGATCTGCGGGGTCGCCGACTCCGCGGTGACCAGGGTGTCCCCGTCCTTCAGGTCCGGGTGGACGACGGACGGCTTCCAGTCCACCAGCGCCCGCCCGCTGGTCTCCCCGCGCACCACGGTCAGCGTGCTCTTGTAGCTGAGCGGCTTCGTCGTCCCCTCGTACGACACCTTCGCCTTCACCGTGAACGGCACGGAGGTGCCGGCCGCCGTGCCCGGCGTGATCTCGACGCCGCCGATGTGCGCGTCCTCGCCGTAGGCGGTCAGCAGCGTCCCGGCGATCGAGGCGTTGTTGGTGTACGCGGCGGCGGTCGTCGCGTCGCCCTTCTCCCAGGCCGTGAAGAACTTCTCGCTGGTCTCCGCGACCTCGTCCTTGTCCGGCGGCCCACTCTTGGCCTCCGACGACCCGGATCCCCCGCCCCCGTCCAGCGCCGACACCACGTTGTAGGCGCCGTACCCGGCACCGCCCACCATCACGGCGAACACGCCGCCTATGACGGCGACCTTGACCCCCCTGCCCACGGCAGTCCCCTCCCCGTCAGACCTTCCGCCCGCCTTCTTGAACGCGTTCAGAAGCAGTTGTGGGTTGCACTCTATGCGCAGGGGGTGACCAGCGGTACGGGTGTTTCCGTTTGGTGGCCTAAAGGAGACCGGGGGCGGGGCACGCGAGGGTCAGAACCCGGTGTCGCCGCCCGCGAAGTGGACGGGTGAGACCAGAGCGACGCGGATCAGGCCAGGTTCGGGAGGAGGCGCGTCATAGACGTAGGTCACGGTGAGAGCCGGACGCGTGGCGGTGCCTTCGACGCGAGTGGTGTAGAGCTTCATACTCCCCACGGCGCTGCGTGCCCGTCGCCCCAGCGTCGGGTTCTTCTCCAACTCGGCGCACAGGGACTCGACGGCTTCCACCGCTCCCGCGCCGATGCGTAGGCAGCGATCGCGGGCCTCTTGTGTGATCTCGGCAATGGTCCGGTCCCGGCCGTCGGTCACCGGCCGGTCCTTCGGGCTGCCTGGATCTCTGCGACGGCGGCTGCGACAGAGGTGCTGAAGGCCGGGTCCTGGCGGGCGATCACCCGGCCGCGGAACTCCTCCACGAGGCGGACGACGCCGGAGAGGTCGGCGGGATCGGCATGGTTGATCTCACGGGCCAGTTCGGCCTCGAAGTCATCGGCGTCGCCAGGGAAGCCGTAGCCCATCGTCAGGGCGGCGCGCAGTTCGCCGATGGTGCGCATGGGGGGAAGATGGGGCTGACCTGAGTCTGCCGGGTCCGCGGTCATAGCAGAGGCGCTCCTTTCACGGTGTTGGTTCACGGTAGCGGGAGGCGTGCCCTGCGGGCGACCTGCTGAACCCGGAGGACAGCCCTACGCGCAGGAAACGGCCGCTCATGTCAGACGCCACCATCCGAACCCGGTCCGAGACGCGCGACCGACTTGCCTCCGTTGCCGAAGCCGAGGGGATGAGCTTGCGGGCCTGGCTCGACCGGCTGGCGGAGACGGGGTCAGCGCCCCGGCTGAGCGCGGCGAGGGGGCTGAACGCACACGGCAGGTTTTGCAAGAGTGGACCGGATACGACCCTGCCGTACCCGACCCCGAGGCGGATGCGGTTCTCGCTCGTCGTCTCGCGGAGGCCGCGGCGGCGTGAGATCTGCCCGTCGTGTGTCCCGGCCGGCTGAGCACCATGCCACCCTCGACGGGTTTGCGTCGGCAGCCCGTAGTCGGCGTCTACGGCTGGAAGCGGTCTCGCCGGACCTTCGACAGGCTGTCGACGAACGCGCTGAAGACGTGGGAAGAAAAGGTGAGGGTCTGACGAGGCACCTTAGAGTCCCGAACGCCCACCCATGAGCCGCGGCTGGCGACCTCGACGCACTCGTTCCCTTCGCCGCCGCTGTAACTGCTCTTGAACCACTTCACGGTTCCGTGCTCGGTCGGAGAAGGCGCTATGCCTGTCATGAGGACGTCTCCTGTCGTGCTCTGGCGACCAGCCGCGACGAGAGGGTGACGTCGGCAGCCTGCGAACGTAGGTAGTCGAACGTCAACTTATAGGCACTGACGTCCTCCGCGTCATCCAGATACACGCCGCGACGGCGCATCTCGATGTACACGACCGCCATGGAGTTCAGCGGCTCCCGTTCGTCGTCACGCCCGAGGATCACGAAGTGCCCGGCCCCGGCGGCGTGCGCACCCGCGCTGAACGGCAAGATCTGGATGTCGACGTTGGGGCTCTCGGCCGTCTCATGAAGGTGTTGGAGCTGCTGGTCCATAACGTCGGTGTTTCCCACGGTCCTGCGAAGCACCGCTTCATCCAGGACGACCCAGAGATGCAGCGCCGGATCGCGCATAAGGATGGCTTGTCGCTGTATCCGTGCCTCGACCATCCGCTCGATGTTCTCGTTCGAACTGCGAACCTCCCTGGCCTGATGGATGGCGAGTGCGTACTCCCGCGTCTGCAACAGGCCTGGAATGACCGTGTTCGCGAAGACGTGTTCGTATGCCGCTTGATGCTCGAACGAGACAAGCGGATCCAACCACTCGGGCACCGCATTGTTGCCGACCCACCACCCGTCGGCCTGCGACTTGGCCACCGCGACGAGGGCGTCACGTTCCTGGGGTGTCGCGTCGCATGCGTCGGCCAGCGCCTTCACCGTTGCCCAGCGGATGCGGGCGCGATCCTGCCATGCCTCGTACCTGCTGACCGTGGTGGTGCTGACGCCTGCGCGGGCCGCCACTTGCGTCTGGGTGAGCCCGCAACGTTCGCGCAGTGAGGTCAGACCTCGCGCGATCTGCATGCGACCGGCCGGTCCCGTCTGTGTAGCGCTCACGACGCATACCTCTCCACCTGTGAAATGTGCAGCGATCGACAGGCATCGACCAACCGCCGCGACCTTATGGGCTCTTCTGGAGCCTCGGACGAGGATTCGAGCTTCGTCACCCACATCAGTGAACTCTCTTCATGGGGCAGCCCGCTATGGGATTCCCGTGAGAGTTTTCCCTTGCGTTGATCCTCAGAGATGACGAGGGGCTGAAAGCATGGCTGGACTCGCGCGATTTTTGACTCAATGGCTGTGGGCGGTGGTCTTGCCTCCTGGGCGGGGGCGTCACCGAGCGGGGCGGCGGCCGGGGGCGCGATCCGTCGACATTTCGGCGGGTGCGTCTGCCGCAGCGTCACTGCCTTTCCGTGCCTCCACCGCCGGCCGCCACTGGCACGAGCCCATCGACGGCCTGTCCACTCCCCTCGTCCGCCCCTACCTGACTGCGTATGAGCGCGACGAGAAGATCCGCGTCCAGCGGCTGCGTCGCGACATCCTCTGGTGTGCCACATACGGCGTCGACCTCGACACCCGTGACATCCATGCCTGCCCGGCGGCGGCATTGTGAACGGCGGGAGGGACAGCGTACGGATCCTTTTGTGCCCCGACGCCCAAGGGCGCACCGCCGTGTTTCTCACGGACGGAACCGGGCCCGTCTCCCGGCTCGCCGACCGCATGGAAGCGGTGCAACTCGGCTTGGGCGAGCGGTTGCTCGGCAGGGCACGGGAAACGCTGGGGGAGCAGCGGATGAGTACCAGGGAACTCGGTCTCCTCACCCACCAGTTGGCGGACGCGCTCGCGGATGCCCTGCGCATCGCCGATTACCGTGGCGCTCGCCTCCGGCAATCGGACCCCTGCCCAGTGGACGGAACCTCACCGGCGCTTCGTGCATACGGCATGCTCACGCTCCCCGGCCGGAACTTCGCCTCTGCTCGGACCGCGCGCCACTACGTCCGTGACACGTGCCAGTCGTGGAGTCTGCCGACCACTACGACGGACGACCTCGTCGCCGTCACCGGCGAGTTGGCCGCCAACGCCCTGGAGCACACGGACAGCCGTACCGTCACGGTCACCTGTGCCCTCACAGCCGATACCGCCACGGTGGGCGTGACCGACGACGGCAGGAGCGGCGGTACGCCGGTGATCTCCGCGTCGACCGGTTGGTCCGAGGGGGATTGCGAAGGTGGTCGAGGGCTGCTGATCACCGATGCGCTGGCTACTCGATGGGGGACCCTGCGAACGGGCGAAGGGCTCACGGTCTGGGCGGAGGTTGCCGTCGAGGCCGGTGCGGAAACGCCGGTCGATACCGGGGGAAGCAAGTCGTAGCGGTCCTCGGCGAAGCCTCTCGTCAATCGGGTGGAACCCGGCGGGCAGGGACTTCGAAGACGACTTCGCGGCCGTCCACCTCGTCCCACTGCTCTCCGACCTCGACGAAGCCGAGGCCCGCGATCGTGGCCAGGGATGCCACGTTGTCGGGGCTTATCGCCGCCCGCACGGTCGTCACCGTGGGTTCGGCCGCTGCTCGGCGGAGCAATTCGATCAGCGTGGAGCGGGCGTATCCCCGGCGACGGAAGTCGGGGGCGATGAAGTAGCCGACCTCGACCATGCCGACCTCGTCCGGCGGCCCGTGGAAGCCCGCGTGCCCGACGACGAGACCCCGGTCGCCCACGACCGCTTGCCGCACCATCCACTGCGCGCGGCCGGGGTCGGCGGCCATCTGATCGAGCCGGAACCGCCACAGCCACCGTGCTGCGTCGGTCACGAAATGCTCGGTCAGCGAAACCCCGGCCACCCTCCCGGCTTCAGGCAGGTCACCGTCGAGCAGGGCGGACATCGCCCCGCCCGACAGCTCGACGAAACGTACACACTTCGGGCTCCGCGTGATCGGTCCCCGGTCGTTGTGGAACTTCCCGGTCACAGCGCTAGACCCACGTGTCCAGCCACATCCGCGCTCTCCACTCCTCCATTGGGATCGCCGTGCCCGTGTACAGCGGCCAGAAGTAGATGAAGTTCCACGCGATGAGGAGGACCAGGACGCCCGCGCCCGTCGCGCCCGCGACTCTGCGGGTGTCGGTGCAGCCAGGGCGGCCGATGATCGCGCCCAGGAGCATGGCCACCGCCAGGCACAGGAACGGGACGAAGACGACGGCGTAGAAGAGGAAGATCGTGCGCTCCTGGTACATGAACCAGGGGAGGTAGCCGGCGGCGATGCCGCAGGCGATGGCGCCCGCGCGCCAGTCGCGGCGGAAGAGCCAGCGCCACAGGACGTACAGGAGGGCGAAGCAGCCCAGCCACCAGAGGAGGGGTGTGCCGAGGGCAAGGACCTCGCGGGCGCACTTCTCGCCCGCGTCCACCGGGCAGCCGTCCGAGCCCGCCGACGGGGACTCGTAGAAGTAGGAGACCGGGCGGCCCAGGACGATCCAGCTCCAGGGGTTGGACTGGTAGGTGTGCGGCGAGGTCAGGTGGGTGTGGAACTCAAGGACCTGGGTCTCGTAGTGCCACAGGCTGCGCCACCAGTCGGGGAAGAGCCACGACCAGGAGCTGTTCGCGCCGTCCTTCGTCGCCCAGTCGCGGTAGTAGCCGCCGGTGCCGTCGGAGGGGGAGAGGATCCAGCCGAGCCACGAGAGGAGGTACGTGGCGAGGGCCACCGGGACGGTGGAGAGGAAGGCCCAGCCCAGGTCGTGGCGGAGTACGGCGCGGTAGGGGCGGTGGGCGCCTGCGACGCGGCGGGAGCCGACGTCCCACAGCACCGCCATCACGCAGAAGGCCGCCATGATGTAGAGGCCGTTCCACTTGGTGGCCGCCGCCAGGCCCAGCATCAGGCCCGCCGCCAGGCGCCAGGGGCGCCACCCGAGGCGCAGGGTCTGAGCGATGTGCGCGTCGGGGCGGACGCGGCCGTCCTCGTCCACCGGGAGTGCGGCGGCCAGTCGGGCGCGCGCTCTGTCGCGGTCGACGACCAGGCAGCCGAAGGCGGCCAGCACGAAGAACATCAGCACGCTGTCCAGCAGCGCGGTGCGGCTCATCACGAAGTGCAGGCCGTCCAGCGCCATCAGGGCGCCCGCCAGGCACCCCAGGAACGTGGAGCGGAACAGGCGGCGGCCGATGCGGCACAGCAGCAGCACCGAGAGGGTGCCGAGCAGGGCCGTCATGAAGCGCCAGCCGAACGGGTCGAACCCGAACAGCAGTTCGCCGAGGCCGATGACGTACTTGCCGACCGGCGGGTGGACGACGTACGCCGCGTCGGTCGGGATCGGGACGTCGCCGCCCGAGTTCAGGATGAGGTCGTTGGCGTTCTTGTCCCAGTTGACCTCGAAGCCGCGGTGGATCAGCGCCCACGCGTCCTTGGCGTAGTACGTCTCGTCGAATATCACCGCCTTCGGGCTGCCCAGGTTCCAGAACCGCAGCACCCCCGCGAGCAGCGCCACCAGCAGCGGCCCGCCCCACGCCGACCAGCGGGTCATCCGGTCGGCGAGCGGCGTCGACAACCCCAGGAACGCCCACAGGCGCGGGCTCGGGCTCGGGTACGGCGGCACCAGCCGGTCGCGGACGTCGCCGGCCGCGGGCCCCGCCGGGTAGCCGAAGCGGCGCAGCCGCTGCTGCCAGGTGGGCCGCTCGTCGTGCGGGGCCTGGTCGTGCAGGGTGTCCGTGGAGGACGCGGTACTGGTCACCGCGCCATCGTAGGGAACCGCGCTGTGCACGTCCCGTGCATGGCCCTCCCGGGTGCGGATACGTTCCCCTTCCGGGAGGACCGGCCGGGAGGACTGGGAGGATGGGAGCGTGACTGGAACCCTTGTACTCGCGGGCACCCCCATCGGCGACGTCCAGGACGCCCCGCCCCGGCTCGCCGCGGAACTGGCCGGCGCGGACGTCGTCGCCGCCGAGGACACCCGGCGGCTGCGCAGGCTCACCCAGGCGCTCGGCGTCGCCCCCGCGGGGCGTGTCGTGTCGTACTTCGAGGGCAACGAGTCCGCCCGTACGCCCGAGCTGGTGGAGGAGCTGGCCGGGGGAGCGCGGGTGCTGCTGGTCACCGACGCCGGGATGCCGTCGGTGTCCGACCCCGGGTACCGGCTGGTCGCCGCCGCCGTCGAGCGCGGCGTGCGCGTCACCGCCGTCCCCGGGCCGTCCGCGGTGCTGACCGCGCTGGCCCTGTCGGGGCTGCCCGTCGACCGGTTCTGCTTCGAGGGCTTCCTGCCCCGCAAGGCCGGCGAGCGGCTGACCCGGCTGCGCGAGGTCGCCGGGGAGCGCCGCACCCTCGTCTACTTCGAGGCCCCGCACCGCCTCGACGACACCCTCGCCGCCATGGCCGAGGTCTTCGGCACCGACCGGCGGGCCGCCGTCTGCCGGGAGCTGACCAAGACGTACGAGGAGGTCAGGCGCGGGGGGCTGGGCGAGCTGGCCGCGTGGGCCGGTGAAGGGGTACGGGGGGAGATCACCGTCGTCGTCGAAGGGGCGCCGGACACGGGGCCCGAGGAGGTCGGCGCCGAGGAGCTGGTGCGCCGGGTGCGGGTGCGCGAGGAGGCGGGGGAGCGGCGCAAGGAGGCGATCGCCGCGGTCGCCGCCCAGGTGGGAGTGCCCAAGCGGGAAGTGTTCGACGCGGTGGTGGCGGCGAAGAACGCGGAGAAGAACGCGGAGAAGAACGCGGAGAAGAACGCGGAGAAGAACGCGGCGAAGAACGCGGCGAAGAACGCGGAGAACAACCCCGGGAACTGAGGGGATCCGTAGAGCCGCCCTTGACCCGTCCCTGACCTTGCGGGCGTTCCTGCCAAGGACAGCTCAAATCGGCTAAAACACTCGGCAGCGCCTGGTGCTTTCCCGCTGGTGGAGGAGTCCACTGGAGGAAGGAGCAGAACGAACCAAGGAGCCGGGATGAGCATGAGTGAGAGCGCCGTGCGGACCGGGGTACGTGCAGGTGCCACCGCCGTCGTCCACGAGTCGTACTCGTTCGCCTGCATGCGCTGCGGGCACGGCTGGGAGCAGTCGTTCGAGATCGAGCACCACACGGACGCCGACGGCCGCGAGTTCGTGCTCTACGTCGCGGACGGCCGGGTCGTGCCCTCCCCGCTGACCCGGCCGACCTGCGCCACCTGCGACAGCCACGTCGTACGGATCCTGCGCCCGGGCCGGGTGGCCTCGGTGCGCGGCGCCACCCACACCGTCCACCGGGTGCCGCCGGCCGGCCCCCTGGAGGCGCCGCTGGTGCCCGAGGCGCCGGGGCCGGGGGCGCCGGGACTGTCCGGCGAACGCCGGCACCGGCACCTGACCGACCTCCTGCACGCCCTCCACCTCCACCGCAGGGCGAGCTGACCCCACCGGGGGCGCGCGGGAGCTTTCGTAGGATCGGGGCATGCCTTCGAACGCCTCCGGCCGGTCCGACAAGAACGGCGCGCCCCCGCTCCCCGAGCCCCTCCGGGTCCCGGTCGCCGACTCGCACACCCACCTCGACATGCAGTCCGGCCCGGTCGAGGAGGCACTCGCCAAGGCCGCGTCGGTCGGTGTCACGACCGTCGTCCAGGTCGGCTGCGACCTCGCGGGGTCCCGCTGGGCCGCCGAGACCGCGGCGGCGCACGACGCCGTCCACGCCACCGTCGCCCTGCACCCGAACGAGGCGCCGCGCATCGTGCACGGCGACCCCGACGGCTGGTCGAGGCAGGGCGCACGGCAGCCCGGCGGGGACGCGGCCCTCGACGACGCCCTCGCGGAGATCGACCGGCTCGCGGCACTCCCGCAGGTCAAGGGCGTCGGCGAGACAGGGCTGGACTACTTCCGCACCGGCCCGGAGGGCAAGGAAGCCCAGGAGCGCTCCTTCCGCGCCCACATCGAGATCGCCAAGCGGCACGGCAAGACCCTCGTCATCCACGACCGCGACGCCCACACCGACGTCCTGCGCGTCCTGAAGGAGGAGGGCGCCCCCGAGCGCACCGTCTTCCACTGCTACTCCGGGGACGCCGAGATGGCCGGGATCTGCGCCCGTGCCGGGTACTACATGTCCTTCGCCGGCAACGTCACCTTCAAGAACGCCCAGAACCTGCGCGACGCCCTCGCCGTGGCCCCGCAGGAGCTGGTTCTGGTGGAGACCGACGCGCCGTTCCTGACGCCGGCGCCCTACCGGGGGCGGCCGAACGCGCCCTACCTGGTGCCGGTCACGGTGCGTGCCATGGCGGACGTACGGGGCGTCGACGAGGACACCCTGGCGACCGCCCTCGCCGCGAACACGGCTCGCGCCTTCGGCTACTGACACGCTGAGTAGTCGCGCTACTTGGGAGAGTGACCGGCCCTCCGCTAGGTTCTGGGGGCCCGATCGGGACCCCTGGAGCGTGTGGGCGTGAGCAGAACGCAGTTCGAGCCGGCAGCGGCGTACGAGGCGCACGAGTCGGCAGCGGCGTACGAGGCGTACGCGGCGCACGAGACATACGAGGCGTACGCATACCTCGCACCGTACGACGTGCACAGCGCGCCGACCCTGCCGTACGGCGACCCGTACCGGCCCGTTCACGAGCCGACCGCGCCCGCGCTGCCCCGGCACAGCGACGGGCGGGCCGAGCGCCGACGCCGGGGGCGGGGGCGGGGCGCGGGGCGCGCGGACGCCTCCCTGCGCCGGCTGCTGCCGCGGGCGCTGGTGGTGGCCTTCCTCGCGGGCGGCACCACCGCGTTCGTCGCCAAGGACAAGGCGGTCGAGCTGACCGTCGACGGCAGCCCGCGCACGCTGCACACCTTCGCCGACGACGTGACCGAGCTGCTCGCCGAGGAAGGCGTCCAGGTGGGCGCCCACGACGTGATCGCACCCGCCCCCGGCACCCCGCTGACCAGCGGCGAGGACGTCAGCGTCCACCACGGAAGGCCCGTGCTGCTCACCCTCGACGGCCACCGGCGCCAGGTGTGGACGACCGCGGGGACGGTGGCGGGGGCGCTGCGGCAGCTCGGGGTGCGTACGCAGGGCGCGTACCTGTCCACCGGGCCCTCCCGGCACATCGGCCGCGAGGGCCTCGCCCTGGTGGTGCGCACCGAGCGGGTGGTGACCGTCATGGCGGACGGCCGCACCCGCACCGTCCGCACCAACGCCGCGACCGTGGGGGAGGTCGTCGAGGAGGCCGGCATCACCCTGCGCGGAGAGGACACCACGTCCGTCCCCGCGACCGGCTTCCCGCGCGACGGGCAGACCGTCACGGTGCTGCGGATCACCGGGTCCCAGGAGGTGCGCGAGGACCCGATCCCCTTCGCCGAGCGACGGGCCGAGGACGCCTCCCTCTTCCGGGGCACCGAGGTCGTCCAGGAGGCGGGCAGGTCCGGGCTGCGCCGCACCACGTACGCCCTGCGCACCGTCAACGGCGTCCGGCAGAAACCGCGCCGCCTGCGCACCGAGGTGGTCCGCGAGCCCAGCCCGCGCATCGTGCGGGTCGGCACCCGGCCCCGGCCGACCTCCGTCCACGGCGCCGACCACCTGAACTGGCAGGGCCTGGCCGCCTGCGAGTCCGGCGGCCGCCCGGACGCCGTCGACCCCTCCGGGACCTACGGCGGGCTCTACCAGTTCGACTCCGCCACCTGGCACGGCCTCGGCGGCGCGGGCCGCCCCGAGGACGCGTCGGCCGCGGAGCAGACGTACCGGGCGCAGAAGCTGTACGTGCGCAGCGGCGCCGACGCCTGGCCGCACTGCGGCGCACGCCTGGGGAGCTGAGGCTGCTGCCTGCGGCGTGCGGGTGTGCGGCTGGAGCTTTCCGCGGTGCCCGCGTGCGCGGGTGAGGGGCCCGTCCCGGTGCGGGCATGAGGCCGTCCGCGGGACCCGGCCGAGGGCGCGGACCCGTCTGCGGCGCTGGTCTGCGGGGCTGAGGCCTTCCGTGACGCCCGGTGCGCGGGGCTGAGGCCCTCCGCGACGCCCGGTGCGCGGGTGAGGGTGCCCGCCCCGGGCGCGGGGCCGGCCGTGGCGCCCGGCCGAGGGCGCGGACCCGTCTGCGGCGCTGGTCTGCGGGGCTGAGGCCTTCCGTGGCGCCCGGTGCGCGGGGCTGAGGCCCTCCGTGACGCCCGGTGCGCGGGTGAGGGTGCCCATCCCGGGCGCGGGGCCGCCCGTGGTGCCCGGCCGAGGGCGCCGGCCCGTCCCCGGCGCTCCGCCGCGGGCGTGGGGCCCACGCGCCCCCGGCTACCCTTGCGGGGTGAGCAGCCCCACCCCCGACGCCCTCCTGGGTCCCGCCGACGTCCGCGAACTCGCGGCGGCCCTCGGCGTACGCCCCACCAAGCAGCGCGGCCAGAACTTCGTCATCGACGCCAACACGGTCCGCCGTATCGTCCGCACCGCCGAGGTACGCCCCGACGACGTGGTGGTCGAGGTGGGGCCGGGTCTCGGCTCGCTCACCCTGGCCCTGCTGGAGGCCGCCGACCGGGTCACCGCCGTCGAGATCGACGACGTGCTCGCCGGTGCCCTGCCCGCCACCGTCGCCGCCCGCATGCCGGAGCGCGCCGACCGGTTCGCGCTCGTGCACTCCGACGCGATGCACGTGCGAGAGCTGCCGGGACCCGCACCGACCGCCCTGGTCGCGAACCTCCCCTACAACGTCGCCGTTCCCGTCCTCCTCCACATGCTCGACACCTTCCCGGGCATCGAGCGGACCCTCGTCATGGTGCAGAAGGAGGTCGCCGACCGGCTGGCCGCCGGACCCGGCTCGAAGGTGTACGGCGTGCCCTCCGTGAAGGCGAACTGGTACGCGGAGGTCAAGCGGGCCGGGTCCATCGGCCGCAACGTCTTCTGGCCCGCGCCCAACGTCGACAGCGGGCTGGTGTCACTCGTCCGGCGCAGCGAACCGCTGAAGACCACCGCGTCCAAGGCCGAGGTCTTCGCCGTCGTCGACGCCGCGTTCGCCCAGCGCCGCAAGACCCTGCGGGCCGCGCTCGCCGGGTGGGCCGGATCGGCCGCCGCCGCCGAGGCCGCGCTCGTCGGCGCGGGCGTGTCGCCGCAGGCGCGCGGAGAGGCGCTGACCGTGGAAGAGTTCGCGCGTATCGCCGAGCACAAGCAGTAGGGAGTCAGGGAGTGACGAGCAAGTGAGCGTGACGGTCCGCGTTCCCGCCAAGGTCAACGTCCAGCTCGCGGTCGGCGCCGCCCGCCCCGACGGCTTCCACGACCTGGCCAACGTCTTCCTCGCCGTCTCCCTGTACGACGAGATCACCGCCACCCCGGCCGCCGACGGGCTCCGCGTCACCTGCGAGGGCCCCGACGCCGACCAGGTCCCGCTGGACCGCACCAACCTCGCGGCGCGCGCGGCCGAGGCGCTGGCCGCGCGGTACGGCCGCGAGCCCGACGTCCACCTCCACATCGCCAAGGACATCCCCGTCGCCGGCGGCATGGCGGGCGGCAGCGCGGACGGCGCGGGCGCGCTGCTGGCCTGCGACGCCCTGTGGGGCACCGGCGCCAGTCGCGAGGAACTGCTCGACATCTGCGCCGAGCTGGGCAGCGACGTGCCGTTCAGCCTGGTCGGCGGGGCGGCGCTGGGCACCGGGCGGGGGGAACGGCTGGCCGGGCTGGAGGTGGGGGGCGACTTCCACTGGGTGTTCGCGCTGGCCGCGCGGGGACTGTCGACGCCGGCCGTCTTCCGCGAGTTCGACCGGCTGGGGGAGGGCCTGGACATTCCCGAGCCGGTCGCCGACCAGGCGGTGCTCGACGCCCTGGCCAAGGGCGACGCCGCCGCGCTCGCCGTCGCCGTCTCCAACGACCTCCAGCCCGCCGCGCTCTCCCTCTTCCCCGAGCTGTCCGACACCCTCGCGGCGGGCCGGGCGGCCGGAGCCCTGGCGGCCCTGGTCTCGGGCTCCGGGCCGACGACGGCCTTCCTCGCGACCGACGCCGGGTCCGCCTCCGACATCGCGGGGGTGCTGCGGGCCTCGGGGACCTGCCGGGACGTGCGTACGGCGGTGGGGGCGGCGGCGGGGGCCACGGTCCTGGACTGAGGCTCGCGGCGGCCGGACTACCCTGGAGGGTCGAGCGATCCCCCAGGCAGGAGAGAAATGGCCGTCAATCTGGTCAATGTCGAGAACGTCAGCAAGGTGTACGGCACCCGCGCACTCCTCGACGGCGTGTCCCTCGGCGTCTCCGAGGGCGACCGCATCGGTGTCGTCGGGCGCAACGGCGACGGCAAGACGACCATGATCAGGATGCTGGCCAGGCTGGAGGAGCCCGACACCGGCCGGGTCACCCACTCCGGCGGGCTGCGGCTCGGCGTGCTCACCCAGCACGACTCCCTCGACCCCACCGCGACCGTCCGGCACGAGGTCATCGGCGACATGGCCGACCACGAGTGGGCGGGCAACGCCAAGGTCCGGGACGCGCTGACCGGGCTGTTCGGCGGGCTCGACATGCCGGGGTTCCCGCAGGGGCTCGACACCGTGATCGGTCCGCTCTCCGGTGGTGAGCGGCGCCGGATCGCGCTGGCCAAGCTGCTCATCGAGGAGCAGGATCTCGTCGTCCTCGACGAGCCCACCAACCACCTCGACGTCGAGGGCATCGCCTGGCTGGCCGGGCATCTGCGCGAGCGGCGCTCCGCGCTCGTGTGCGTCACCCACGACCGGTGGTTCCTCGACCAGGTCTGCACCCGCATGTGGGACGTGCAGAAGGGCGACGTCTACGAGTACGAGGGCGGCTACTCCGACTACGTCTTCGCCCGCGCCGAGCGCGAGCGCATCGCCGCCACCGAGGAGACCAAGCGGCAGAACCTGGTCCGCAAGGAGCTGGCCTGGCTGCGGCGCGGGGCGCCCGCGCGGACGTCCAAGCCCCGCTTCCGCGTCGAGGCCGCCAACGAGCTGATCGCCGACGTGCCGCCGCCCCGGGACAGCAGCGAGCTGATGAAGTTCGCCTCCTCCCGGCTCGGCAAGACCGTGTTCGACCTGGAGGACGTCACCGTCCAGGCCGGGCCCAAGGTGCTGCTCAAGCACGTCACCTGGCAGCTCGGCCCCGGCGACCGCATCGGCCTGGTCGGGGTCAACGGCGCCGGCAAGACCTCCCTGCTGCGGGACCTGGCGAACGCCGCGTACAGCGACGGGGAGCAGCAGCCCGCGGGCGGGCACGTCCGGGTCGGCAGGACCGTCAAGCTGGCGTACCTGTCGCAGGAGGTCGCCGAGCTGGACCCCGCCTGGCGGGTGCTGGAGGCCGTGCAGCGCGTCCGCGAGCGCGTCGACCTCGGCAAGGGGCGCGAGATGACCGCGGGGCAGCTCTGCGAGACCTTCGGGTTCGGGAAAGAGAAGCAGTGGACGCCGGTCGGTGACCTGTCCGGCGGTGAGCGGCGGCGGCTGCAACTGCTGCGGCTGCTCATGGACGAGCCCAACGTCCTCTTCCTCGACGAGCCCACCAACGACCTCGACATCGAGACCCTGACCCAGCTGGAGGACGTCCTCGACGGCTGGCCCGGCTCGATGATCGTCATCTCCCACGACCGGTTCTTCGTCGAGCGCACCACCGACCGGGTCTTCGCCCTGCTCGGCGACGGCGCGCTGCGCATGCTGCCGCGCGGCATCGACGAGTACCTGGAGCGGCGCCGGCGCATGGAGGAGGCCGCCGCGTCGAGTGCCCCGGCCGTGGCGGCCAGGCCCGCCGCCGCCGTGCCCGAGAAGAGCGCCGCCGACGTGCGCGCCGCCAAGAAGGAGCTGCAGAAGATCGAGCGGCAGCTGGACAAGGTCTCCGAGAAGGAGACCAAGCTGCACGCCCAAATCGCCGAGAACGCCACGGACTTCGCGAAGGTCGCCGAACTGGACGCCGAGCTGCGCGGGCTGACGGGACAGCGCGACGAGCTGGAGCTGCGCTGGCTGGAACTGGCCGAGGACGCCTGAGCGACCGCGTGCGCCGGGCGCGCGCGTGATGTAAAGGGCGCGTGAAGGCTCGTAACAGTGGCATCACGGGCCGGTCCTCCCTTGGGAACAGCGGCGCACGCGGCCCGGTGAGTGGTTGGGCGCGGGTGATAGAAAGGCCGTCCGAGGACTGTCCCAGGGCGGTCCGAGGCTTGTGGAACGATCGCCGTAGACGACTCCGGGGCCAGCGCGTGACCCGGGGCGTGGCTAAAAATCAGTGAGTAATAAGGGGGAACGCGCTGATGAGCCAGCCGCCTAATCAGCCGCCGCAGCCGGGTGGCTTCGGAGCACCGCAGGACCCGCCGCCGGGAGGTTTCGGGGCACCGACCCCGCCGCCCCCGCAGGGCCCGCCGCCCGGTCCGCCGCCGCAGCAGCAGCCGGGCTACGGGTATCCGCAGCAGCCGGGCCAGCCCGGTCAGCCCGCCCAGCCGGGGCCGTACGGTCAGCAGCCCGGGCCGTACAACTCCGGGCCGTACGCCGCCCAGCCGCAGCAGCCGGGACCGTACGGCCAGCAGCCCGGCTACGGCTACCCGCAGCAGCAGTACCCCGGCGCTCCCGGCGCCCCCGGTACGCCGCCGCCCGGTGGTCCCGGGTCCCGCAACCCCTTCAAGGGCAAGCCCGCCCTCGCCGTCGGCGCGGCCGTCGCGGCCCTGCTCGTCATCGGCGGCAGCGTGTGGGCGGTCACCGCGAGCGGCGGTGACGACGAGAAGGACAAGAAGCCCGTCGTCGCCAAGACCGACGACCCCAAGCCCTCCGGCTCCAAGGGCGGCGCTCCGGTCAACCCCGGTGACGGCAGCGGCGACGGCGGCGAGGACCCCGAGGACCTCAACGAGGGCCGCCAGGCCGGCGAGTCCAAGGTGCTCTGGTACAAGGAGGCGCCCGACGCCCCCGGTTCCGGGGCCGACGCCAACGGCATGTGGATCACCGGCAAGGCGGCGGTGAAGGCGGCGTACAAGCAGGTCTTCGCCTACAACGTCGGCGACGGCAAGCCCGCCTGGGAGCCGATCGCCTTCCCGGAGAAGATCTGCGCGGTCACCCCGGAGAAGACGGCCGACGACAAGATCGTCGTCGCCTACATGAGCGGCTCCAGCGACCGCGCGAAGTGCAACAAGCTCCAGGAGATCGACCTCGCCACCGGCCAGAAGGGCTGGTCCGAGGAGGTGGCCGAAGGCGATCTGTTCGACTCCACGCTCTCCCTCGAACTCTCGCTCAGCGGCAACACCATGATGGTCGGCCGCTCCCAGTCCGGCACCGCCTACGACGTCAAGAGCGGCAAGAAGCTGTACGAGAAGAAGAAGTACGGCGACGCCTGCTTCCCCGCCGGATTCGCGGGCAGCGCGAACAAGCTCGTCCAGGTCGCCTCCTGCGGCGCCGGCGGCAACAACGCGCACGACGAGCTCCAGGGCCTCGACCCGAAGACCGGCAAGGTCCTGTGGACCTACAAGTACGAGAAGGGCTGGCGGATCGCCCGCGCCTACTCCGTCGACCCGCTGGTCGTCTACGCCACCAACGAGGACAAGAAGGTCTGGAACATCTCCAGCTTCACCTCCGGCGGCAAGGTCCAGGAACAGGTCGGCGTCGACGAGGACTTCGCCCCCGAGTGCGGCTGGGCCATCCTCGAACGCGACCTCCAGGGCTGCACGGGCGTGGCCGTCGCCGCGGGCACGCTCTACCTGCCGACCGAGGCGACCAGCGGCGCCAACGAGATCGTCGCGATCAACCTCACCACCGGCAAGGAGAAGTGGCGCACCAAGTCCCCCGCGGACGAGTCGATGATGCCGCTGAAGATCGAGGGCGACCAGCTCATCGCGTACGTCCAGCCGTCCTACGACGCGGGCGGTCAGATCGTGTCCATCCCGACCGGCGGCAGCAGCCACCAGCCCGCCAAGCTGCTGCAGAACCCGCAGGGCGTCGCGGACATCGAGAACAGCTTCTACTCCAAGGACATCGACTGGGTCGACGGGCGGTTCTTCATCTCCAGCACCCGCCTGACCGGGAACGACGAGTCGAAGGAGAAGTTGATGCTCGCCTACGGCAAGTGACCTCTTCTTTCTCCGCCTTCTCCTCCTCCTCTTCTTCTTCTTCTCCTTCTTCTGCCGTCGTCGTTTCGCGGGTTGTTCCGTCTCCGTCGTCTCCGCTCTCCGAGGTACTCACGTCATGACCCAGCCGCCTCCCCCGCCGCCCAACCAGCCCCCGCAGGGGGGCGGGTTCGGCCCGCCGCAGAACCAGCCGCCGCAGCCGCCGGCGCCGCAGACCCCGCCGCAGGCGCCCGCGGCTCCGGCCAACCCGCCCGCGGGGCCGCCGCCGCAGCAGCCGGGGTACGGGTATCCGCAGGCGCCGCCGCAGTCCCAGCCCGGGTACGGGAATCCGGGGCAGCCCGGTCAGCCTGGGGCGTATGGGCAGCCGACGCCGGGCTACGGGCAGCCCGGGCAGCCCGGTCAGCCCGGTCAGCCCGGGTACGGGTATCCGCAGCCGGCCACCATGCCCATGCAGCCGCAGGCCGCGGGGTCGGGCGGTGGGCGGAAGATCAACGCGCAGGTCGCGATCATCGTGTCCGCCGTCGTCGCGATCGCCCTGATCATCGGCGGCGGGGTCTGGTACGCCGGTTCCTCCGACGACGGGGGCAAGGACGACACCGCCGGCTCCAGTGGCGGCACGGGCGGCGACGGCGGTACGGACCAGAAGGGCGGCGACGGCGGCAAGGCCTCCGGCGCCGAGGAGAAGGCGCCCTCCGACCCGGCCGCCAAGGTGCTCTTCCAGGTCCCGATGCCCGCGGTGAGCAAGGAGGACGACAGCGTCGTCGTCTCCGGCTCGTGGCTCACCGACAAGGTGTACGCCAAGAGCGGCATCGCCGAGGTCAACGGGTACGACCCCGCCAAGGGCAGCAAGAAGTGGACGATCAAGCTGGACGGCCCCGTGTGCGCCGTCACCCGGCACGTCACCGACGACAACAAGACGGTGATCATCCACCAGCCCGCCATGCCGACCAAGGCCGAGCCCTCGCACGGCTGCACCCAGGTCGCGGTCCTCGACCTGGACGCCGGGAAGAAGGTGTGGACGAAGTCCGCCGGCGAGGGGCCGATCTCCTTCGACAACGTCACGATCAGCGGTGACACGGTCGCCGCGGGCAGCTCCGACGGCGGCGTCGCCTTCGACATCGCCAAGGGCGACATCCTCTGGTCCCCGAAGACCACCGACACCTGCTACGACGCGGGCTACGGCGGCGGCGAGAAGCTGGTCGCGGTGCGCAAGTGCGGGTCGTACGACGCCCGGGAGCTGCACATCCAGACCATCGACCCGAAGAGCGGGAAGGTGATCACCGAGTACAAGATGGCCAAGGGCATCGAGTACGCGGCCGTCGTGTCGACGAACCCGCTGGTCGTGGCCGCCGACGTCGGTGACTCCGCCGGGGACGGCAGCGGCATCTCGGACTTCTTCTCCATCGACAACAAGACCGGCAAGCTGCTCACCCGCATCTCGGCGCCCGGCGACCAGTTCGCGGCCAGCTGCGACAGCATCACCAAGACCGAGAGCTGCCACGGGCTCGCGGCCGGCAACGGCAAGCTCTACATCGCCACCGAGGAGCACGAGGGCGGCGGCGAGTCGTACAGCCGGGCCAACGAGGTCGTCGCCTTCGACCTGGCCACCGGCAAGCAGACCGGTCAGCGCGCGGACTCGGGCGAGGACTACACGATCACCCCGCTGCGCATGGACGGCGGCAACGTGATCGCCTACAAGCGTCCGCCGTACGACAAGGGCGGCCAGGTCGTGAGCATCGACGGAGCGACGTTCAAGCAGACCACGCTGCTGGAGAACCCGGCGACGGAGGCGGTGCGGGACGTGGAGTCCAGCATGTCGCCGGACTACTCCGAGCTGATCTACTCGCAGGGGCGGCTGTTCATGTCGCAGGTGTACGCCAGCGAGCCGACGAGCGCGGACGAGAAGGAGTACCTGGCGATCGGGTTCGGCACCAGCGGGTGATGCCGTCGGCGTCCCCCGGGTGACCGTTCCGGCCCCGTCCCTGTCGCAGGGGCGGGGCCGGCCGCATTGCCGGGGATTTCGGCACTCCGGGGCGGTTCTCACCGGTAGGGGCAGCGCGCGGGCTGGCTAGCGTGTAGCTTCCGGGGGACATGCCGGGGGGTATGCCGGGGACCGGTGAATGCGTGAATGGATGGATGGGTGACTGGGGGGTTGCTCCATGGGAGTACGGCTCATGGTGGTCGACGATCACCGATTGCTCGCCGAGGCGCTGGCCTCGGCGCTGAAGCTGCGCGGGCACCGGGTGCTGGCCGCGGCGGCGCCGGCCGCGGGGGCGGCGGAGCTGGTGATCAGCCGGGCGCCGGAGGTGTGCCTGCTGGGGACGGCGACACCGGCGGAGCCGGGGAACTTCGATCCGGTGGTACGGATCAAGCGGGAGCGTCCGCAGGTGGCGGTGCTGGTGCTGGGCCCGGTGCCGAGCCCTCGCGGTATCGCGGCGGCGTTCGCGTCGGGGGCGTCGGGGTACGTCCGGCACGATGAGCGCATAGAGGGCGTCGAGCGGGCCATCATGAAGGCGCGGGCGGGGGAGGCGGCGGTGGCGCCGGCCTTGTTGCAGGGGGCGTTCGGTGAGCTGCTGAATCCCGCGGCCCAGCCCGACGACGAGGGGCAGCGGCTGTTGCAGATGCTCACGCCGCGGGAGGTGGAGGTGCTGGTGCGGGTCGCGGACGGCGAGGACACGCGGCTGATCGCGGCGGGGATGGGGATCGCTCCGTCGACGGCGCGCACGCATGTCCAGCGGGTGCTGATGAAGCTGGGCGTGGGGTCCCGGCTGGAGGCCGCGGCGCTGGCGGCGCGGACGGGGTTGCTGGACCGGGCGGGGGCCTCCGGCGGTTGAGCGGGGTGCCTGCGGCGGCCTGTGGGGGTTGGGTGGGGGTGCGCGTAGCGCCGTTTGTGCGGTGGGTGGGTCGGGGTCGTGCCGGGGGGTGTCCGTCCTCG
>NZ_JBHWKU010000017.1:121178-172031 GCF_042730645.1 Streptomyces sp. NPDC059906 | reverse complement strand
CGAGCGGGACCGGGCCGTCGCCCTGGAGCACACGGGTGGCGCGGGTCCTGGCCGCGCTCCTTCGACCGGGCGACGGCGCAGGCGCCCCGGACCGTTCACTCTTCTCACCGCTCACCATGGAGTGCATTTTATAGCGACCACTAGAAAAAATCGCCGGCCCGTTGTACGGTCATTTCTGTAGCGACCACTAGCGAAATGAGGGGGGCGCCGGGATGGGCGTGCTTACGGGCAGGACGGCACTCGTCACGGGGGCGAGCAGGGGCATCGGACGGGGCATCGCGGAGCGGCTGGGCCGCGACGGCGCTCGGGTCGCGGTGCACTACGGGAGGAACGAGGCGGCGGCGAAGGAGACGGTCGCCGCGATCGAGGCCGGGGGCGGCTCGGCGTTCGCGATCAGGGCCGACCTGGGCGCTCCGGGTGCCGCCGAGGCCCTGTGGGAGCAGTTCGACAGACACGCCGACGGGCTGGACGTGCTGGTGAACAACGCGGGGATCGGCAGCACCCACCCCATCGGGGAGATAGGGGAGGCGGAGTACGACGCGGTCTTCACGGTCAATGTGAAGGCACCGTTCTTCATCCTCAAGCACGGCATGGGGCGGCTGCGCGACGGCGGCCGGGTCATCAACATCTCGTCGGGCCTGGCCCGCACGGCGGTGATGCCGGACAACATGGCGTACGCGATGACGAAGGGCGCGCTGGACGTGTTCTCCCGCGACCTCTCCAAGGTGCTCGGCACCCGGGGCATCACGGTGAACTCGGTGGCGCCCGGCATCATCGACACGGACAACACGGCCGGGATGCTGCACGGGAGCGAGGGCGGCTGGGAGCGGGCGGCGGCACTCTCCGCGCTGGGCGGGGTGGGCGCGCCGGCCGAGGTGGCCGACGTGGTCGCGTTCCTCGCCTCGCACGGGGGCCGGTGGGTCACGGGAAGCTGGGTGGACGCCACGGGAGGTTCGCTGACCTGACACCACGGCCCGAACACCGCCACCCGCCTGACCGTTTCAGCGCGACCGCGGGGTCCCGCTCTGTTAGATTGGTCTAAACCACATAGCCAGTCCCGGGCCCCGGGTGAGTCCTCTCTTCGAAACGGCAGGCCAGCGTGGAAGTTGTCATCGTTCCCGATGCCAAGGCGGGCGGCGAACTCATAGCCGAAGCCATGGCGCAGCTGCTCCGGCGCAAGCCCGACGCCCTGCTCGGGGTGGCCACCGGCTCGACGCCGCTGCCCGTGTACGAGGCGCTGGCGGCCAAGGTGCGCTCGGGTGCCGTGGACACCGCGCGGGCGCGGATCGCCCAGCTCGACGAGTACGTGGGGCTGCCCGCGGAGCACCCGGAGTCCTACCGCTCGGTGCTCCGGCGCGAGGTGCTCGAACCGCTGGGCATCGGTATGGACGCGTTCATGGGCCCCGACGGCACGGCCGCGGACGTGCAGGCGGCGTGTGAGGCCTACGACGCGGCGCTGGGCGGGACCGGCGGGGTCGACCTCCAGCTGCTGGGCATCGGCACGGACGGGCACATCGGCTTCAACGAGCCGTGTTCCTCGCTCGCCTCGCGGACGCGGATCAAGACCCTGACCGAGCAGACCCGGGTCGACAACGCGCGCTTCTTCGACGGCGACATCGAGCAGGTGCCGCACCACGTGATCACCCAGGGCATCGGCACCATCCTGGAGGCGCGGCACGTGGTGCTGCTCGCCACCGGTGAGGGCAAGGCCGACGCGGTCGCCGCGAGCGTCGAGGGTCCGGTCGCGGCCGTGTGCCCGGCCTCCGCCCTGCAGTTGCACCCGCACGCCACGGTCGTCGTCGACGAGGCCGCCGCGTCCAAGCTCAAGCTCGCCGACTACTTCCGGCACACCTACGCCCACAAGCCGGACTGGCAGGGCATCTGACCCGTCGTCCCGTCCCCGGTCCGCGGGGCGGACGCACACGCGCGCGGAAGGCGCCGGATCCCGTCAGGGCCCCGGCGCCTTCGTCGTACCCGCACCACCACCGGCACGGCGCCCACGTCCCAGCCGCACCGCCACCCGGGGGGGGCGGCAGCAGCCCCCGTGCCCGTACTCCCGTCGGCACCGCCGCTCGCCCCGCACCCGCCTGGCGACGGCCCGCCCCACCCTGCGTCCGGGGCCCGCGTGCCCGTCCTTCGCCGGAGCCCCGCGCGGCCACCCACGCCGAAGGCGCCGGCCCCGTCGAGGGACCGGCGCCTTCAGTGGGGCGACGAGTGGTCGTCAGACGCCCGCGACGGCCTCCGCCGCCGCTCGGCCGCAGACGCGGGCCGCGCCGTGGGTGGCCAGGTGGAGGGCGCCGCGGGGTTCCGCCCGCGGGACGCCCATCTCGACGACGACCGTGTCGGGGCGGGCCGCCAGCAGGACGTCGAGGGCCGCCGCCATCCAAGGGTGGCGGTGCTCGTCGCGGACGACGGCGACGATGCGCCGGGAGCCCGCCGCGGCCAGCGCCTCGCGGCCCGCGTCGGCCCCGTTGAAGCTGCCGGTCTCCGTGCCCGGGAGCAGCCGGCCCAGCTCGGCCGCCACCCCCCACGGGGTCTCGTCGCCGACCGCGATGTTCGCCACCGGCGTGAGCGCGGCGACGTACGGCGGCTCGGTGAGCGGCGCGGACTCCCCCGCGACGGTGACGCGCAGCGCACGGCGCGCCGCACGCAGGCCGACGTCGCCGTCGGCGGTGTCCGAGGCCCCGTCGGCAGGACGGTTCGCCGCGGCCCAGCGGGACAGGGACCGGACGCGTTCGGCCGCGTCGGCCAGGCGCTCCTCGGGCAGTTCGCCCGCGCGGACCGCCTCGACCAGCGCGTCGCTCAGCCGCCGTACGGTGCCCTCGTCGTGCAGGCCGCCGCCCACGCAGATCGCGTCGGCACCGGCGGCGATGGCCATGACGGTGCCGCGTTCGATGCCGTAGGTGCCGGCGATCGCCTTCATCTCGATGCCGTCGGTGACGATGAGCCCGTCGTAGCCCAGCTCGCCGCGGAGCAGGTCGGTCAGGATGCGCCGGGACAACGTTGCCGGAAGCTCCGGGTCCAGGGCCGGGACCAGGATGTGGGCGCTCATCACCGCGCGGCTGCCGGCGGCGATGGCGGCGCGGAAGGGGACCAGGTCGCGTGCGGCCAGCACGTCGGCGCCCACGTCGATGCGCGGCATGGCGTGGTGGGAGTCGATGCCCGTGTCGCCGTGGCCCGGGAAGTGCTTGGCGGAGGTGGCCACGCCCGCGGACTGCATCCCGGTGATGTAGGCGGCGGTGTGCCGGGCGACCAGGTCGGTGTCGGAGCCGAAGGCGCGCACCCCGATCACCGGGTTGTCCGGGTTGGAGTTCACGTCGGCGGACGGCGCCCAGTTGAAGTTGACGCCCGCGGCGGCGAGCCGGCGGCCCAGTTCCGCGGCCACCGCCCGGGTGAGCCCGACGTCGTCCACGGCGCCGAGGGCGTGGTTGCCGGGGAAGGAGGAGCCGGTGCGCACCTCGAGACGGGTGACGTCGCCGCCCTCCTCGTCGATCGCGACCAGCAGGTCCTCGCGCTCGGCGCGCAGCTGTGCGGTCAGGGCGGCCACCTGCTCGGGCGAGGTGACGTTGCGCCCGAACAGGGCGACGGACGCCAGCCCTTCGCCGATGCGGCGCAGCAGCCAGTCGGGGGCGGTGGTGGTGCCGGCGAAGCCGGGCTGGAGGACGGCGAGCGCGTCGCGCGTGAGGGTGTCGGTGGCCCTGGCGAGGGTGGTCATCGAGGCGTTATCCCTTCACGGCGCCGTCGGTGAGCCCGCTGACGGCCTTGCGCTGGAGGTAGACGAAGAGGATCAGGATCGGGATGGCGAAGAGGGAGGAGGCGGCCATGGTCGCGCCCCAGTCGTCGCCGAACTGGGTCTGGAAGCTGGACAGCCACAGCGGCAGCGTCTGGGCCTCGGCGTCCTTGTTGAGCACCAGGACCAGGGCGAACTCGTTCCACGCGGTGATGAAGCCGAACAGCGACGTGGACATCAGACCCGGCGCGAGCAGCGGCAGGATGACCAGACGGAACGCCTGGGGGCGGGTGCAGCCGTCGACCATCGCCGACTCCTCCAGCTCCTTCGGCACGGCGGCGACGAAGCCGCGCAGCGTCAGGATGGTGAAGGGCAGGATCATCATCATGTAGAAGAGCGTCAGCGGCACCAGGCTGTTCAGCATCGACGTGTCGCGCACGATCATGTAGACCGCGATGACCATGACTTCCCAGGGCGCCATCTGGGCGAGCATGAAGCCGACGATGAAGCCGCGCCGCCCCTTGAACCGCATCCGCGCCAGGGCGAAGGAGCCGGCCAGCGCGATGACCAGCGAGAAGACGACGGCGAGGACGGTGACCGTCAACGAGTTGGTGACGTACGACCAGAAGTGGTCGACGTCGATCGCGGTCTTGAAGTTCTCGAAGGTGATGTCGGTCGGGAACCAGACCGGGTTCTCCGAGAGGATGTCGTTCCTCGGCTTGAGGGCCGTGGAGAACATCCAGTACACGGGGAACACGAGGCCGATGAACAGGACGACGGCCGTGACGTTGGGCCACAGGCGGCCGAAGAGCGAGCGCTTCACAGCTCGTCCTCCTCTTGCTTGAGCACGATCCTGAGGTAGTACGCGGTCAGGCCGAGCAGGATCAGGATGGTCAGGGCGGCGATCGCCGCGCCCATGCCGTAGTGCTGGTTCCCGACGCCCTCGACGTAGGCGTAGACGGGCAGGATCTCGGTCAGCCGGTCCGGGCCGCCCGCGTTGATGAGGTAGACCTGCACGAACGCCTTGAAGACCCAGATGACTTCCAGGAACGTCGTGGCGTAGAGGAACGGCCGCAGGAACGGCATGGTGACCGTGGTGAAGCTGCGCCAGGCGCCCGCACCGTCGAGGGACGCGGCCTCGTACAGCTCCTTCGAGATGGTGGTGGTCGCCGCGTAGAGGTTGATCGCGACGAACGGGATGGACATCCACACGATCAGCAGCGTGACGACGAAGAACGTCGACATCTGGCTGCTGGTCCAGCTGTAGTCGGCCATGGAGTGCCAGCCGAGCTTGTCCAGGACCCAGTTGACGACGCCGAAGCGCTCGGCGAACAGCCACTTGTAGACGGTGGTCGCGGCCACGATCGGCATGGCCCAGGCCAGGATCAGACCCAGCATGAGGACGAAGCGCATCTTCTTGCCGAGGCGAGCCAGCAGCAGGCCGATCAGCGTGCCCAGAACCATGATCAGGACGACGTTGACCGCCGTGAACAGGATCGAGCGGAGAGTGACCCGCCAGAAGTCCTCGCTGGTGAGGGTCTCCTTGTAGTTGTCGACCCCGTTCCACTCGGTCACATGCTGGATCAGCTGCGACATGTTGAGGTTCTGGAAGGACAGCAGGAGGTCCTTCACCAGCGGCCAGCCGAGCAGCAGCACGGTGGCCGCGACGGCGGGCAGCAACAGCAGATACGGGCCCAGGGCGCCGACACGCGACGCGGCTCTTTCTCTGCGCCCGCCGGTTCCCCCACCGTCCGCCTTGCGGACGTCCGACGGGCCTGAGGGCGGCCGTTCGGTCTGCACGGTCATGCTCGCGGTCTCTCTCTTCTCGACCTGTTCACCTCGACGCCGGGGCGGGGGCCGTCGTGTGGCGGCCCCCGCCCCGGCTCACCCGGCTGCTTCTGCTACTGCTGCTGCGCCAGGCGCTTGTTGAACTCGCCCTCGACCTGCTTGGCGGCCTCGGCCGGGGACTTCCCCTTCATGACGGCCGTCAGGTACGTCTTGATCGGGTTCGGGTCGTTCTCGACGGCGGCCCACTCCGGGATCAGCGGCGTGGTGTCACCGAACTTGGCGGCCGGCGCGGCGGCCTCGGCGGCGGCGTTGCCCTTCAGGTTGCTCTGCAGCGCCTCCTTGTTCGGGATGACGCCGTTGGCCTTGGCCAGCGCACCCTCGTACTTGTCGGAGAGCGCGAGCTTCAGGAACTCCTTGGCCAGGTCCTGCTTCTTGCTGCCCGCGGCGACGGCCAGGTTGGAGCCGCCGAGGAAGACGCCCTCGGGCTTGTCGGCCGTGGGGCCGGGGATGGTGAAGTAGCCGAGGTCCTTCTCGATCGCCGGGTTGGTGGCGATCGCGGTGGCGCCCTCCCAGCCCATGCCGATGAACGAGCCGGTCTTGCCCTTGGCGAAGATCTCACCCTGCTGCGGGGTGGCCTCGTCCTTGTCCTTGGGGGCCTTGGACAGGGCCTGGAACTTCTTGTAGGTCTCGGTGGCGGCGGCGACCTTCGGGTCGGCCAGGTTGGAGACGTACTTGTCGCCGTCCTTCTTGACCAGTTCGCCGCCCTCGCCGATGACCAGGCCCACGAAGTGGTACCAGTTCTGGCCGGGCAGGTAGATCGGCTCGGCGTCGGTCTTCTCGCCGATCGTCTTGAGGTCGTTGTAGAACTCGTCGCGGGTCTTGGGCAGTTCCTTGATGCCCGCGTCCGCCCAGATCTTCTTGTTGTAGACGACGACGCGGTTGACCACGAACCACGGGGCCGCGTACTGCTTGCCGTCGAACACGGCGGACTTGTTGAGGGACTCGGACCAGTCGGTGCCGATCTCGCTCTTGAGGTCGCTCAGGTCCGCGAGGCCGCCGGTCTTGGCGTAGGCCGGGGTCTGGGTGTTGCCGATCTCGAAGACGTCGGGCGGGTTCTCCTCGGAGAGGGCGGTGGTCAGCTTCTGCTGAATGCCGTTCCACTTCTGGATCTCGAACTTGACCTTGGCCTTGGTCTTCGCCTCGAACTCCTTGGCGAGGTCGGCCTGCCAGTCGTCCGGGGAGGAGCCGTCCATCACCCAGACGGTGAGCGTCTCGCCGGCGTAGCCGTCGGCGCCGGCCTTCTTGCCGTCGTCGTCACTGTCGCCCCCGCACGCGGCGATCGAGACCATCATGCCCGCGATACCGATCGCGGCTATAAGCTTGCGCTTCACGCCAACCCTCCTCAGGGATGCCACACAACCCCCCTGCCTCCCCGCGGTTGCTCGTCGACGCGGACCGCCCTTGGGGCCGGGACCTGGACCAATGGTGTAGACCAGTACGGGGAGCTTGGCCCAGACCAATAGGACTGTCAAGGGTGTTCAAACCCAGTCGTCGCCTCCGTGATGGGACCGAGATATGCAGGGACCTTTCATTGCGCAAGCGACAGATCGGGCGGACCGGGACCGGGTGTACCACCCCCCACCGAATGACGTGCCGCGACGGCTCCGAACGCGCGTACCAGCGACGCCCGACCGCTCTGTGGACTAGACCAAGGGTGTTCCCCCGGGTATACAGAAGGGATCACGGAGCGTGCGGGGGCCATCCCGGCACGAAGCCGTGCCACGATGTGAGCCGTGGCCGACAGGGATAGCGGTCGCTTCGGCACCCGGAGCCGGGAAGGCAGAGCATGAGCACCGACGTCAGCAGTGCGGAGAACGAGGGTGGGGCGACCGTCCGTACCGCGCGCGTGCCCAAGTACTACCGTCTGAAGAAGCATCTGCTCGACATGACCCGGACCCAGACGCCGGGCACACCGGTCCCGCCGGAGCGCACCCTGGCCGCCGAGTTCGACACCTCGCGCACGACGGTGCGCCAGGCCCTGCAGGAGCTGGTCGTCGAGGGCCGCCTGGAGCGCATCCAGGGCAAGGGCACCTTCGTCGCCAAGCCCAAGGTGTCACAGGCGCTGCAACTCACCTCGTACACCGAGGACATGCGGGCCCAGGGCCTCGAACCGACCTCTCAGCTGCTGGACATCGGCTACATCACCGCCGACGACCGGCTCGCCGGGCTGCTGGACATCACGGCCGGCGGCCGGGTGCTGCGCATCGAGCGGCTGCGCATGGCCAACGGCGAGCCGATGGCGATCGAGACCACCCACCTCAGCGCGAAGCGCTTCCCCGCCCTGCGCCGCTCCCTGGTGAAGTACACGTCCCTCTACACCGCGCTCGCCGAGGTGTACGACGTCCATCTCGCCGAGGCCGAGGAGACCATCGAGACCTCCCTGGCCACCCCGCGCGAGGCCGGCCTGCTCGGCACCGACGTGGGCCTGCCCATGCTGATGCTCTCCCGGCACTCCCAGGACCGCACCGGCCAGCCGGTGGAGTGGGTCCGGTCGGTGTACCGGGGCGACCGCTACAAGTTCGTGGCCCGCCTCAAGCGGCCCCAGGACTAGGATCCGCACCGGCACATATCCGGCATACCCCCGCGCGCGCGGGCGCGAAGTTGCGGTTGAGGACCGATATACGGACGAGGTCTTCCGCTGTCTTGACACCGTCACCTACATTTCGTGCGCACTGCACGAGGTGATCAGCGAGGGGACGGAGCCGCGCATGTCAGAAGACCCAGAAGTGAGCAGAGAGCCGGTGGTGACGCCGGTGCGCGTCGTCATCGGGCTATGTCTCGTGGCACCGTTCGTCGCCATGCTGTGGGTCGGTTCGTACACCAAGACGGACCCGGCCTTCATCGGCATCCCGTTCTTCTACTGGTACCAGATGGCGTGGGTGCTGATCTCGACCGTGCTGACGGTGACCGCGTACAAGCTGTGGCAGTGGGACCAGCGCGGCCGCGCCGCCGCCCACTCCGCCGCCTCCTCCGCCCCCTCCGCCCCGAAGGGCGGTGAGTCGCGATGAACGACGGCGTGAACGGCGTCGCACTCGCCGTCTTCATCTTCTTCTTCGTCCTCGTCACCGCCATGGGCTTCCTGGCCGCCCGCTGGCGCCGGGCCGCGAACGAGCACAGCCTCGACGAGTGGGGCCTCGGCGGCCGCTCGTTCGGCACCTGGGTCACCTGGTTCCTGCTGGGCGGCGACCTGTACACGGCGTACACCTTCGTGGCCGTCCCGGCGGCGATCTACGCGGCGGGCGCGGCCGGCTTCTTCGCGGTGCCGTACACGATCCTGGTCTACCCGCTGATCTTCACCTTCCTGCCCCGCCTGTGGTCGGTCTCGCACAAGCACGGATACGTGACGACCTCGGACTTCGTGCGGGGCCGGTTCGGCTCCAAGGGCCTGTCGCTGGCGGTGGCCGTCACCGGCATCCTGGCGACCATGCCGTACATCGCGCTCCAGCTGGTCGGCATCCAGGCCGTCCTCGACGTGATGGGCGTCGGCGGCGGCGAGGACACCAACTGGTTCATCAAGGACCTGCCGCTGCTGATCGCCTTCGGTGTGCTGGCGGCGTACACCTACTCGTCGGGACTGCGCGCGCCCGCGCTGATCGCGTTCGTGAAGGACACGCTGATCTACATCGTCATCGCGGTGGCGATCATCTACATCCCGATCAAGCTGGGCGGCTTCGACGACATCTTCGCGTCGGCGAGCGACAAGTTCACCGAGGCGGGCAAGGGCGGGGTGGTGCCGGACGCGGGGGGCCAGTGGACCTACGCGACGCTGGCGCTCGGCTCGGCCCTGGCGCTCTTCATGTACCCGCACTCGATCACCGCCACGCTGTCCTCGCGCAGCCGTAACGTGATCCGGCGCAACACCACGATCCTGCCGCTGTACTCGCTGATGCTGGGCCTGCTCGCGCTGCTCGGCTTCATGGCGATCGCGGCCGGGGTGAAGGTGGACAACGGCCAGCTGGCAATCCCGCAGCTGTTCGAGACCATGTTCCCGGACTGGTTCGCGGGCGTGGCCTTCGCGGCGATCGGCATCGGCGCCCTGGTCCCGGCGGCGATCATGTCGATCGCGGCCGCGAACCTCTTCACCCGCAACATCTACAAGGACTTCATCAAGCCGGACGCCACCCCGGCACAGGAGACGAAGGTCTCCAAGCTGGTGTCGCTCCTGGTGAAGGTGGGCGCGCTGATCTTCGTCCTGGGCATGGACAAGACCGTCGCGATCAACTTCCAGCTGCTGGGCGGCATCTGGATCCTGCAGACCTTCCCGGCCCTGGTCGGCGGCCTGTTCACCCGCTGGTTCCACCGCTGGGCGCTGCTCGGCGGCTGGGCGGTCGGCATGATCTACGGCACGGTCGCCGCCTACGGGGTCGCCTCGCCGACACAGGCGCACTTCGGCGGGTCCTCCGACGAGATCCCCGGCATCGGCGAGATCGGCTACATCGGTCTCACCGCCTTCGTGCTGAACGTCCTGGTCACCGTGGTCCTGACCTTCGTCCTGAGGGCGGTCAAGGCGCCCGACGGCGTGGACGAGACCAAGCCGAGCGACTACACGGCCGACGCCGGCGACCCCGGCGTCCAGGTGGAACTGCCGCCGGCCACGGCGGGCAGCTCGCACTGACCCCTGGTTCGAGGCGGGCCGTCGGAGAAATCCGGCGGCCCGTTGTCGTACCCGTCGGGCACACTCGGGGTCATGGACTTCGTGATCCGGCGGGCGACGGCCGAGGAGTACGACACCCTCGGCGAGATCACCGCGCAGGCCTACCTGCGCGACGGCCTCCTCGACTTCGGGGAGAGCGACTCCTACCTGGACGAGCTGCGCGACGTGGCCAAGCGGGCGGCGGCCGCCGAGGTGCTGGTCGCCGTGGCCGACACCCGGGTGCTCGGCGGCGTGACCTTCGTACCGTCCGGCGGCCCCATGGCGGACATAGCCCGCCCCGGCGAGGCCGAGATACGCATGCTCGCCGTCGCCCGCGAGGCACGCGGCCGCGGGGCGGGCGAGGCCCTCGTACGGGCCTGTGTCGACCGCGCCCGGACGGTGACGGGGTGCACGGGCGTCGTGCTGTCGACCCAGGCCACCATGCGCACCGCCCACCGTCTCTACGCGCGCCTGGGGCTTCGTCCGCACGCCCGACCGCGACTGGAACCCGCTGCCGGAGCTGGACGACATCACGCTGCTCACCTACGAACTGACGCTCTGACACGGCCGCGGCACCCCATCACAACACCCCGTCGAGACACAACATCTGGGGGTGCTCGCGTCCCCCGGCACAAGATGTATGCTCGTGCTCGCTGTCGCCGCAGGGGAATCCGGTGCGAATCCGGAACTGTCCCGCAACGGTGTACTTGCGTGCATCCGTACGTCTTCGCACGTGCGCGCACGCCTGTCCAGTCCGAGGACCTGCCGACAGCGCGCCCGGCCGCCCTGGCCCGGGTGCCATGACGTCCGGGCCTCGTGGAGTGGGCCGGTGGACGCGACGCCGCGTGCGCTCGTGAGCTGCCCCCTGCCCTCCCTCCGCCGGGCCCCGTGCCGAGCGAGGGAGTGCTCCACGTGACCATCGCGCCAGCCGATCCGGCTTCAGCGACCCCGGTGACGGCGACCGGGGAACCCGACGGACCCGGTGCCGCCCTGCTGCGGACCCTGACCGGGCTGACCGCCGACCTCCAGGGCGCCGACCCCGGCCGGGTGGCCGCCGCCGCACTGCGCGGCCGGTCCGCCCGCGCCGACGAGGCCGAGCTGCGCGAGCTGGCCACCGAGGCCGCCGCCGGCCTGATCTCCGAGGACCCGGTCTACTCCCGGCTGGCCGCCCGCCTGCTGACCATCGGCATCCGCGCCGAGGCCGCCTCCCAGGGCGTCGTCACCTTCACCGACTCCGTCGCCACCGGCCACCGCGAGGGCCTGATCGCCGACCGCACCGCGGCCTTCGTCCGGCTGCACGCGGCCCGCCTCGACGCGCTGGTCGACCCGGCCGCCGACGACCGCTTCGGCTACTTCGGCCTGCGTACCGTCTACAGCCGCTACCTGCTCCGCCACCCGCTCACCCGCAAGGCCGTCGAGACGCCCCAGCACTTCCTGCTGCGGGTCGCCGCCGGACTCGCCGAGGACGACACCACCCGGTCCGTGGACGAGGTCGCCGCCCTCTACGGCCTGATGAGCCGCCTCGACTACCTCCCCTCCTCCCCCACCCTCTTCAACTCCGGCACCCGGCACGCCCAGATGTCGTCCTGCTACCTCCTGGACTCCCCCAAGGACGAGCTGGACTCCCTCTACGACCGCCTCCACCAGGTGGCCCGCCTGTCCAAGCACGCCGGCGGCATCGGCATCGCCTACTCCCGCGTCCGCGCCCGGGGTTCGCTGATCCGCGGCACCAACGGGCACTCCAACGGCATCGTCCCGTTCCTGAAGACGCTGGACGCCTCGGTCGCCGCCGTGAACCAGGGCGGCCGGCGCAAGGGCGCCGCCGCGGTCTACCTGGAGACCTGGCACGCGGACGTCGAGGAGTTCCTGGAGCTGCGGGACAACACCGGCGAGGACGCCCGCCGTACGCACAACCTGAACCTCGCGCACTGGATCCCGGACGAGTTCATGCGCCGCGTGGACGCCGACGGGGCCTGGTCGCTGTTCTCCCCCGCCGACGTGCCGGAGCTGACCGACCTGTGGGGCGAGGAGTTCGACGCCGCCTACCGCAGGGCGGAGGAGGCGGGGCTGGCCCGCAGGACGCTGCCCGCCCGGGAGCTGTACGGCCGCATGATGCGCACCCTCGCGCAGACCGGCAACGGCTGGATGACCTTCAAGGACACCGCCAACCGCACGGCCAACCAGACCGCGACCCCCGGCCACGTCGTCCACTCATCCAACCTCTGCACGGAGATCCTGGAGGTCACCGACGACGGGGAGACCGCGGTCTGCAACCTGGGCTCGGTCAACCTCGGCGCGTTCGTCGACCCCGCGAAGGGCGACATGGACTGGGAGCGCCTGGACGCCACCGTCCGCACCGCGGTCACCTTCCTGGACCGGGTCGTCGACATCAACTTCTACCCGACCGAGCAGGCGGGCCGCTCCAACGCCCGCTGGCGCCCGGTCGGCCTCGGCGCGATGGGCCTCCAGGACGTCTTCTTCCAGCTGCGTCTGCCCTTCGACTCCCCCGAGGCGAAGGCCCTGTCCACCCGCATCGCCGAGCGGATCATGCTCGCCGCGTACGAGACCTCCGCCGACCTCGCCGAGCGGGGCGGCCCCGCGCCGGCCTGGGAGAAGACCCGTACGGCCAAGGGGGTGCTGCACCCGGACCACTACGGCGTCGAGCCGGCCTGGCCGGAGCGCTGGGCCGCGCTGCGCGAGCGCATGGCGACGACCGGACTGCGCAACTCCCTGCTCCTGGCCATCGCGCCGACCGCGACCATCGCCTCCATCGCCGGTGTCTACGAGTGCATCGAGCCGCAGGTGTCCAACCTGTTCAAGCGCGAGACGCTGTCCGGAGAGTTCCTCCAGGTCAACTCGTACCTGGTGGACGACCTCAAGCGGCTCGGCGTGTGGGACGCCCGCACCCGTGAGGCGCTGCGCGAGGCCAACGGTTCGGTGCAGGGCTTCACCTGGATCCCCGAGGACGTGCGCGCGCTGTACCGCACCGCCTGGGAGATCCCGCAGCGCGGCCTGATCGACATGGCCGCCGCCCGCACCCCGTACCTCGACCAGGCCCAGTCGCTGAACCTGTTCCTGGAGACGCCGACCATCGGGAAGCTCTCCTCGATGTACGCGTACGCCTGGAAGCAGGGCCTGAAGACCACCTACTACCTGCGCTCGCGCCCGGCGACCCGGATCGCCCGCGCCGCGGCCCGCGCCACCACCGTCCCCGTGCAGGCCGGCCCGGACCCCGAAGCGGTCGCCTGCTCCCTGGAAAACCCCGAGTCCTGCGAGGCCTGCCAGTAATGACCACCGAGACCCCCGCGAACCCCACCACCAAGAACCTGCTCGACCCGGGCTTCGAGCTGACCCTGCGCCCCATGCGCTACCCGGACTTCTACGAGCGCTACCGGGACGCCATCAAGAACACCTGGCACGTCGAGGAGGTCGACCTCCACTCGGACGTCGCCGACCTCGCGAAGCTCAGCCCGATGGAGCAGCACCTGATCGGCCGGCTCGTGGCCTTCTTCGCCACCGGCGACTCGATCGTCGCGAACAACCTGGTGCTGACCCTCTACAAGCACATCAACTCCCCCGAGGCGCGGCTGTACCTGTCCCGCCAGCTCTTCGAGGAGGCCGTCCACGTCCAGTTCTATCTGACGCTGCTGGACACCTACCTGCCCGACCCGGAGGACCGCGCCGCCGCCTTCGCGGCCGTGGAGAACATCCCGTCCATCCGGGAGAAGGCCGGGTTCTGCTTCAAGTGGATGGACTCGGTCGAGTCGATCGACCGGCTGGAGACCAAGGCCGACCGGCGCCGCTTCCTGCTCAACCTGATCTGCTTCGCGGCGTGCATCGAGGGCCTGTTCTTCTACGGCGCCTTCGCCTACGTCTACTGGTTCCGCAGCCGGGGCCTGCTGCACGGCCTGGCCACCGGCACCAACTGGGTGTTCCGGGACGAGACCATGCACATGTCCTTCGCGTTCGACGTCGTCGACACCGTGCGCAAGGAGGAGCCGGAACTGTTCGACGACCAGCTCCAGGAGCAGGTCACCGGCATGCTGCGGGAGGCCGTCGAGGCCGAGCTGCAGTTCGCGCGCGACCTGTGCGGTGACGGCCTCCCGGGCATGAACACCGACTCGATGCGGCAGTACCTGGAGTGCGTGGCCGACCAGCGTCTGACCCGGCTCGGCTTCGCCCCGGTGTACGGCTCCGAGAACCCCTTCTCCTTCATGGAGCTGCAGGGCGTTCAGGAGTTGACCAACTTCTTCGAGCGGCGCCCCTCGGCGTACCAGGTGGCGGTGGAGGGCACGGTCGACCTGTCCGAGGACTTCTGAGTGCTCCGGGTCTCCTTCCCGTAGTGGGTCCGGACCTCCCCGTCCTCCTGGGCCTCCCTGATCCGGCGGTCGATGCGCCTGTCGCGCACGATGCCGATCACCGAGGGGAGGATCATGAGGACGAGGAGTCCGAAGGTCGCGAGCATTCCGACAAGGGCTTCGATCTGGTTTCCGGTCATGACACCACTGTCACGCCGGATGCTCCTTACCGTCAGTGGCAGGACTGCCGTAAGGCCTCGATTTCCTGCCACCGGCGAGGCACACTGGCGGCATGCTGCAGAACGTGGCCGCCGTCCTGCTGGACGGTGCGCATCCCTTCGAACTAGGCGTGATCTGCGAGGTCTTCGGCATCGACCGGAGCGACGAGGGCCTGCCGGGGTACGACTTCGCGGTGGTCTCCGCGGAGGGCCCCACGCTGGGCACCCACGTCGGCGGGCTGACCGTCTCCACGCCGTACGGGCTGGAGCGGCTGGAGGAGGCCGACCTGATCGCGGTGCCGGCGGGCAGCGACTTCGTCCGCCGGGAGTACCCGCCCGACCTGCTGGACGCCCTGCGCAGGGCGACGGACCGGGGCACCCGCGTACTGAGCGTGTGCTCCGGTGTCTTCGTGCTGGGCGCGGCCGGTCTGCTGGACGGGCGGCGCTGCGCGGTGCACTGGCACCACGCGGCCGAGCTGGCCCGCCAGCACCCGCGGGCCCGGGTCGCGCCGGACGTGCTCTACGTCGACGAGGACCCGGTGATCACCTCGGCCGGGACCGCCGCCGGCATCGACGCCTGCCTGCACATCGTGCGCAAGGAGCAGGGGCCGGAGGTCGCCAACCGGATCGCCCGGCGCATGGTGGTGCCACCGCACCGGGACGGCGGACAGGCGCAGTACATCGAACGGCCGCTGCCCCGCTCCTCCTGCGACACCGTCGGCGAGGTGCTGGCCTGGATGGAGCAGCACCTCGACGAGGAGGTCACGGTCGAGCAGCTGGCGGCCCGGGCGCACATGTCCCCGCGCACCTTCGCCCGCCGCTTCCAGCAGGAGACGGGGACGACCCCCTACCGCTGGATCCTGCGCCAGCGCGTCCTGCTGGCCCAGCGGCTGCTGGAAGGGACGGACGAGACGATGGACACGATCGCCTGGCGCGCCGGTTTCGGCACGGCGGCGGCCCTGAGGCACCAGTTCACCAGGGCCCTGGGCACCACCCCGCAGGCCTACCGGCGCACCTTCCGGGGCCCGCGGGCCGCCGCCTGATCCGTCCGGGCCGTCACCGCGCCACGGGCCTGACCAGCAGGTCGTGCGGACGCAGCGTGATGCCGACCCGGACCGCGTCGTTCGAGCCCGCCACCTGTTCGAAGCGGTACTTGGTGGCGAGCGCGGCCGTGATCAGCGTGAGCTGGGCCATCGAGAAGTGGTCGCTGGGGCACTTCCGCTTGCCCGCACTGAACGGCTTCATGGCGTATTTCGGCACATTCGCCGCGCGTTGTGGGAGCCACCGGTCGGGGTCGAACTCCAGGTTGCCGTCGTACGACTTCGGATCGCGTTGGATTGCGTACGGACTGTAGATGATGTCCGCACCGGCCGGAATGCGATAGCCACCGAGTTCGCTCTCGGCCACCGCGCGCCGGGTCAATACCCATACGGCGGGACGCAAACGCATGGCCTCCACGATGACATTGCCGGTGTGCGTGAGCTTCCGGACGTCCTCGAATGCCACGGGACGTCCGCCGGTGACCGCTTCGACTTCGTCGCGTATGCGGTCGGCATGTTCCGGATGGTCGGCAAGTGCCTGGAGCAACCACATGATCGTGGACGCGATGGTTTCACTGCCCGGGGTGAGTATCGCGACCACCTGGTCGTGGATCTCCTGTTCCCCGATCGGGTCGCCATTGTCGTCCTTCGCCTCCAGCAATGCCGTGAGCAAATCGTCCGGCTTTTGACCGGATGCGCGGCGTTCGGCGATGATCTCGTCGACCAGCAGGTGCAGATCGGCCAACGCGTCGTTGAATCGGCGGTTGGCCGGAAGCGGCAGCCGGTACAGCGGTCCGAGCGGGACCACCATGCGCCGGTACATGCCCCGGAAGACGGTGGCGAGCGCGACGCACAGCCGCTCGGCCCGCTCGTCCATGTACTGCCCGCGCAGCAGGCAGCGGGCGGCGACACGCACGGCGACCCGGAAGGACTCGGAGGTGGCGTCGACGGTCTTCCCCGGCTGCCAGCGCTCGGTCAGCGCGTGCGCCTCCTCCTCCATGATCGGCCCGTAGGCGGGGATGGCGTCGAGCCGGAACGCCGGCTGGATGGTGCGCCGCTGGCGGCGGTGGAGCGGGCCGTTGGCGGTCGCCACGCCCTCCTTGCCGAGCAGGCCCTCCAGCGACTCCCACAGCGGACCGGCTATGTGGTAGTCGGGGTTCAGGGCGAGGGCGCCGGTCAGCTCGGGGTTCGTGACGGCGTAGACGGTCTTCGGGCCGAGCTTGATGCGCACGATGTCGCCGTGCTCGCGCAGCTGGGACATGAAGGCCAGCGGGTCGCGGGCCAGCCGCCAGCCGTGGCCGAGCAGCGGCACGCCGCCGCCCGCCACGGGCGGCTCGCGCAGCTCCGGTACACCCGGTGCGGCGGGTGCGCGGGTTTCTGGGTTGACGGACTCGACGGTCATTTCTCACCTGCCGCTTCGTTGTTGACGTACGGGGGCGTGGACCGGTCGTCCCAGCTGTCGACCATGTACCGGCCGGACTCGTGGTGGAACCAGTAGACGGAACTGAACCAGTTCCGCATATTGCCGACGTTGGCCCGCACGGCGCCGCTCAGTTCCTTTCCGCGTACGGTTCCGTCGGGGAGTTCGTCGGCGAACCGTAAGGCGTCCCGCTCGACGGCGAGGAATTCCGTGATGCATTCCTCGACGCGGCGCCGGACTTCTACGATGGCTTCTTCCAGGGTGAGTGAATGGTGGGTGATGAGACTGATGCCAAGATTGTGGACCTCGTCTCCCGCTATTTCCTTGGGCAGCGAGCAGAGGTCGTTGTACCAGGCTGCGAATTCCTGACTCAGCAGCGCCGCCCGGCGATATGCCGGGTGTTTCCGTACGGCGTCCGGGAGTTCGCAGCCCGAGCTCGGCTCCAGCAGGTCGGTCCAGATCCAGTGCGCGAAGGTGAGCCGGCGCAGTTCGAGGTACTCCTCCACGCCGGGCACGATTCCGCGCGTGCGGTTGTGGAATTCACGGTCGTACGCCTCGATCACCGTGTGGAAGTGCCGGGCGAACCGGGCGTTCCAGGTGGCCGGCAGGAAGGCGTAGAGCCGCCGCACACTGTCGGCGAACCCGGCCACCAGCGTGTCCTCGTGGTGCAGGTGGTCCCCGGGTGAGTCGAGCGCCGTGTGCAGCCGGCCGCGCAGTCGCCGCCAGGCGCCGGCCCGGCCGTGGACGATGTCACGGTCGTGGCGGTCGTCCCAGACGAAGAACCACGCGCTGTAGTCCGCTATCGCCTGCATGACCTCGTCGGGCGCGCCGAGGTAGTAGCCCGCCATGAGGTCCGTGTAGCACAGGCCGTCGGCATATTCCTCGACCTTGTCCGCCGGCATGAGCCGCTTTTCGAGCAGCCAGGTCCGGGTTGTCTCCTGGAGCCTGGGCCAATACGGGTGCAGTTGCCGGGGAAATGCCGCCTCGATCACCGGGAGGCGGAGCGATGGCGGTACTGCGATCGCGGTCGGTGTCGCTGTGGTGCCGTGTGGGAAAGCATGCACGAACAAACCCCTCTCAGCCGCCGGTGGCGCACCCCTCTCGCTGAGCGGGGCGTGCGCCGTTGCGTATCCCCGCACTTCCCATTCAGCACCACAACTGACCGTTCTGGGAACGGATTTGCTTCATTCACTACCCCCCGGTGCCGGAATTCTCCTGTTGTGTGGCGGCTTTCCATGCGCGTGCACAGACGCACGGCGCCCGCTCGGGGAAGACCCGAACAGGCGCCGTGCGCAAGGGAGATGTGGGGCGGGTGTGGCGGTGTCAGTCGTTCGCGACCACGGGGTAGCGCGGCTCGTTCTCGGCCATCTGCCGCAGCGCGTCCTTGCGTTCGCGCTTGGAGAGCCGGTCGATGTACAGGTACCCGTACAGGTGGTCCGTCTCGTGCTGCAAACACCGAGCGAAGTACCCCGTGCCGCGCACCTTGACCGGGTTGCCCTTCTCGTCCTGCCCGGTCACCTCGGCGTAGTCGGGGCGGGCGAGCGGCGCGTAGGCGGTGGGCACGGACAGGCAGCCCTCGTTGCTGTCGTCCAGGCGGCGGCGGTCCGCCGGCAGCTCGACGAGCCTCGGGTTGCAGACCACGCCGACGTGGCGGACGCCCTCGTCGTCGGGGCAGTCGTAGACGAAGACCTTCTTGGAGACGCCGATCTGGTTGGCGGCCAGGCCCACTCCCTCGGCGGTGCGCTGGCTGGCGAACATGTCGGCCACCAGCTGCTGGAACTCCTCGCCGAAGTCGGTGACGTCCGCGCACTCCTTGTGCAGCACCGGGTTGCCGACCACCGTGATCGGACGCGAGGTGCCACGCCCGCGCCAGTCGGCCTCACGCTCCTCGCAGTCCTGGCTGTCGACGACGAACCCGTCCTCGTCCACGGGGAGCACGCCCGGGTGCTGCTGATCGGTGTCCTGCTGGGCCATGACCGACGTATGCCTTCCTCGTACAACCAAAGGTGATGCTGACGCTGCTGAGTGTCCTGGCAAAGACTACGGGGCCGCTCAGCAGACCTCTTCCAGGTCCCGCCAGTCCCGGGAATCAGGACTGTCCGCGACCCACCCGTCCAGCAACCCCTTCACCAGTCCCGCCGGCGCGGCCACCCCGCACTCCCGCTCCGGCACCCACAGCTGCCCGTCGGTGCGGTGCCCCAGGGGCCCGGGGTGTCCCGGTTCGCTGTGGTCGTGCGGATCGAGGTGCTCGCCCTCGCCCTCGTCGGACGGCATCCGGGACTCCGAGCACATCCGGCACAGCAGCCGGACGGAGGACGACCAGTCCTCGGCGGCGAACCCGGCGTCGGCGGCCAGCTGCTCCAGGGCGTCGCGGTCGGACTCGGTGGCGGCCTCCAGGAGCACCACCCAGGTGGGCACCGGCGAGGGCGCCCACAGCTCGATCTCGTCGAAGACGGGGTAGGAGTGCCCGGCCGAGGTCGTGCGCTCCCCGTGCGGTACGCCGTCGTGCAGGACGACCTCGCCCCAGCGCCGCCCGGAGGACGGCAGCGGGATGGACAGCACCTCGACACGGGCGGGGTCCAGCCGCCGCCCCCACACCACCTCGGCCTCGCCCTCCGGGGACAGCCGTACGGCGGCGCTGCCGAGGTCCATGCCGAGCGGCTCACTCGCGTCCGTGGCGTCCCCCGGGGTGCGCAGCCCGTAGGCCTGCCAGGCGCGACGGGCCAGCGGCCAGTCCTGAAGGGCGGTCGCGGCGATGCCGACGTTCCACCAGTCGGGGGCGCCGATGTCCCGGTCGAGCAGCGCGACGGCCCGCAGACCGGCCGCCCTCGCCTGCTCCCAGTCGTGCCGGAACTTGTGCAGCAGCGCCAGGTTGAACCAGGACTCCGACAGCCAGGGCTCCAGGTCGGCCGCCCGCGTCAGCAGCGCGCCCGCGTCCTCGTAGCGACCGTCGCCGATCAGCGTGAACGCGCGGTCGGTGGCCTGCCGCCAGGAGGCGGAGGGCCGGTGCCGTGCCTTGCCGAAGATCCTCACGATTCCCGCCTGCCAGTTCCGTTCTGTGGGCTGGCTGTGCCTTTTCGCGCCCCCGGACACCCTCTCCTGGGCATCAAACCACGTACGGCTGCGGAGGCGCTCATTACCCATGGGTTACCCAGCCCCGGGCTCGGTAAGGCTGCCTCGGGAAAGGACCCGGGCCAGCGCTTCCACCACCTCGGGAGCGTAGTCGCCCGCGGTGGCCAGGCGCAGCTCCTCCAGCGCGGTCAGGACGCCGCCGGGACCCGCGGCCCGCGCCTTCTCCTCGTAGGCGTTCACGACGCGGACGATCCGCGCGGCGACCGGCTGCTCCCGGCAGGGGTCGGCCTGCCGCTCCACCACCACCGCGACCGCCGCGTCGACGCCGGTCTGGCGGACGACGGCCCCGCCGAGCAGCGCGATCCGCCGCTGTTCGGTGACGGGCAGGCCGGCGGTGGCACCCGACGGGACCGGGTCGACCAGGCTCAGCTGGCCGATGTCGTGCATGAGGGCCGCGTACTCCAGCACGGTCAGCTCGGCCCCCGACAGCCCCAGGTCCCGGCCGACGGCCACCCCGAGCCCGGCGACGCGGCGCGCGTGCCCGGCCGGGGTGTATCCGGCGATCTCGGTGGCGCGGGCCAGGGAGGCGATGGTCTGCCGGTAGGTGGCCCGGACCGCCGCGTACCGCCGGTAGGACAGCTGGGCGAGCAGGAGGGGCACGGAGAAGACGGGGAGCGCCCACAGTCCCGCGACGCTCACCGCGAGCGCCATCACCGCGCCGGTCGCGCACACCGCGGAGGTGATCCCGACCATGCCGCGCAGCTCTTCGCGCAGCAGCGGCCCGAAGGGCCAGCCGGTGCGCGCGTGCGCGGGTGCCGCGGCGAGCACCGCGTCGCACAGCGTTGTCAGGGCGAGCAGCCCGAGCAGCAGCAGCGCGTAGGCGGGGCCGCTCCAGTCGTCGAGGACACCCTGGTTGGACAGCGGCCGGAAGCACACGGCGGCGAACCCGACGGTGAGCACGCGCCGCGCCAGGTGGTCGAGGACGGGCCCGCTGCCGCGCGCGACGTAGGGCACGCTGCCGAGCAGCGAGGCGGCGAGCACGACGGTGACGGTCTGGGCCACACCGTGGTGCGCGGGCTGCCCGGCGACGTCTCCGAGCAGCGCGTACGCCAGCGCGCCCGCGGCGCCGAGCGGGGCGGCCTCCCGGGCCTCGGCGCCGGTCCGCCGGGTCAGCTCACCGAGGACGACCAGCCCTGCGAAGGCCAGCGCGACGGGCCGCTGGGCGGGCCCCGCCCCCAGCACGGTGGCGAGACATCCGAGCGCGAGGAGCCCGGCACAGGCGGGTACGAGGAGAACGGCCGCCGGCGGCGGGGACTGGGCCGGCGGCTGCAAGGGCGTCATGGCGCGCCCCTGCCGACGCTGTCCCGCGCGTCCTCGCCCCGGCCCGGCGCCGGTCCGGCGGGGAAGGCGGGCGGGCCGTCCGCCGTGACGGACGGGCGCCAGCCGTGCCGGCCGAGGGCCCGGACCAGTGCCCGCACCATCCGCGGGTCGAACTGTCCACCGGCACACCGCTGGAGCTCCGCCAGCGCCGTCGCGACGGGCCGGGCCCTGCTGTAGGAGCGCGTCGACGTCATCGCGTCGAAGGCGTCGGCGACGGCCACCACCCGGGCCGACTCGGGGATCCGGTCGCCGGCCAGCCCGTAGGGGTAGCCGCTGCCGTCCAGCCGTTCGTGGTGGTGGAGGACGGCGGCGCGGGCCTCTCCCAGGAAGCGGATGCCGCGCACCATCTCGTGCCCGTACTCGGGGTGCAGTTCGATCACCCGCCGCTCCTCGGGCGTCAGCGGACCGTCCTTGCGCAGCAGCCGGGTGGGCACGCCGAGCTTGCCCACGTCGTGCAGGATCCCGGCGAAGCGCAGGGTCTCGACGCGCTCGTCGTCCATGCCCAGCTCGCGGGCGATCATCATGGAGGCCTGGCCGACGCGTTCGCTGTGGCCGCGCGTGTAGCCGTCCTTGATGTCGACGGCCTGCACCAGGGCGCGGATGGTCGCCTGGTGCGCGGCCCGCTCACGGTGGTACTGGGCGAAGGCCCACCAGGCCACGCACATCGGCAGCAGCACGAGCAGCGCGGCCACCGGGCCGTACGGGCTGCGCCACAGGACGGCCATCATGAGCCCGGCGAGTCCGTGCACGGCGATCGGCGCGAGCGACCGGGAGAGCAGTCCCCGCCACGCCCGGCTCGGCGGCACGTGGTCGGCGAGGGTGAGGATGCCGCCGTCCAGCACGGTGAGGACCAGGCAGAAGGCGAGTACGGCCGCCCCGGCCGGCACGAGGGCGTACGGGAAGGCGGGCTCGACGACCGCGTCCCGGCCCCCGAGCCGCCAGTGGACACAGGCCGCGGCCCACACGGCCAGGGTCAGCTGCGCGGCCCGCCACACGCGCCGCAGACCGACGGGGCGGCGCGGCACCGGGGCCAGCAGGGCTCCCGGCAGTGCCACGAGCGCGGCGGCGGGCGGCGGCAGCAGGAAGGCGCCGGCGAGCAGGACGGGGTAGCAGGTCCCGACGAAGCGGGACCGCGCGACCAGTTCGGACCCCGCGTACAGCCCCGCCAGCAGCAGCACCGCCCACCAGGGCGCGTGCACCGCGGGCAGCGGGCGCAGGCAGAGCAGCGCGGTGAGGGCGACGACGGTCACGTACACACGTGCCCGCGCCGGTACCGCGTCCATCAGCCCCTCCCCTGGCCACGCCTGTCAGGCTCAGGAGCCTAGGACGGCGGCGGGGAGGCCGCGGGCAGATAACCCGCGGATTAGCACGTACGAGTGACTTCTGGCGGAGTCGGGACGCTCAGGGCGGCTCGGGCGGGGCGGCTCAGGACTCCTGCGGAGCCGAGGAGGGTGCGGCCGTGACGTCGTGTTCGGGCACGGACTGCCCGGACCGGATCAGGTCCAGCCGTCCCATGACCTTGGCCCGCAGGTCACCGGGCACGTCGTCCTGCCCGCAGCACCGCTTGACCAGCTTCTTCACGGCCTGCTCCAGCCCGTACTTCTCCAGGCAGGGCGAGCACTCCTCGAAGTGGTGCTCGAACTTCACACAGTCCGAGTCCGGCATCTCTTTGTCGAGAAACTCGTAGAGATGATCGAGGATTTCGCTGCAATCCGTCTCGTGCGGCTCTCCGCAGCTCATGACCCCGAGCCTTTCGCTTCGTTCGACTCTCCGGCGCCGGCGGGGACCAGACCGCGGTCGCGGGCGTAGTCCTCCAGCATGCCGCGCAGCTGACGGCGTCCACGGTGCAGCCGGGACATCACCGTACCGATGGGTGTCCCCATGATGTCCGCGATCTCCTTGTAGGCAAAGCCCTCGACGTCCGCCAGATACACGGCGATACGGAATTCCTCGGGGATCGCCTGGAGCGCCTGCTTCACGTCCGAGTCGGGCAGGTGGTCGAGCGCCTGCGACTCCGCGGAGCGCAGACCCGTCGACATGTGCGACTCGGCACGGGCGAGCTGCCAGTCCTCGATCTCCTCGGCCGCGCTGCGCTGGGGCTCGCGCTGCTTCTTGCGGTACGAGTTGATGAAGGTGTTGGTGAGGATGCGGTACAGCCACGCCTTGAGGTTGGTGCCCTCGCGGAACTGGTGGAAGGACGCGTACGCCTTGGCGTAGGTCTCCTGCACCAGGTCCTCGGCGTCGGCCGGATTACGCGTCATGCGCAGCGCGGCCGAGTACATCTGGTCGAGGAACTCCAGCGCGTCCCGCTCGAAGCGCGCGCTGCGCTCCGCGGTCGACTCCGCGTCCGTACCCCGGCCCTCGGGCTGCTCCGCCTGGCCGTGTTCGGTCCCTGCGTCGGTCCCAGTGACCGGACCCACCTCCTCCGATGTCGTCGTGAAACCGAGACCGGTCTCACCCGAATCGGAGGATAGACGACCTGCGGTCGGGGACGCTTGCCGATTCGATCCGCCCACCGGCCGAACAGGGGCGGTCTTGGCAGCGTGCAGCACGGTCCAGTCCAGGTCGGCGCGGCTGCTGCGACTCGGGCAGAAGGCTGAACCCATGCGGCGGACTTCCTCTCCTACGGCGTCGGTGCTGATTCTCAGCAACGTACGAACGGCACAACAGTGGCCGTCCGCCGGTCATTCCCGGGCGTTCAGCCGAGTGAGCCGGTCCACCGGGCCACACCGTCGGTGATCAGCTCCAGCGCCCTCTCCTGGCTGATCTCCGCCCGTTTGGGCACGGCGAAGCCGTGGTCGCCGTACGGCACCTCGATCAGGTCGTAGGTCCCCCCGGGTGCCTCGGGGAACTCCCGCGGCCTGCCGAAGGGGTCGTTGCCGCCCTGGACCACGAGGGTGGGCACGCCGGCCCCGAGCAGCTCGTCGGCGCGGGACTTCTCCGGCTTGCCCGGCGGGTGCAGGGGGAAGCTGAGCGCGAGGACGGCGCGGGCGCCCAGTTCGCCGGCGGTGCGGCAGGCGACGCGGGCGCCGGCGCTGCGGCCGCCCGAGATCACCGGCAGGCCGGGCGCGGCGAGCGCGGGCCAGACGCCCCGCCATCCGGTGTCGAGGGTCTTCGGCGCGGGCGCCAGCTTCCTGCCCGCCACCCGCCAGGGCTGCTCGACGAGGGCGACGCTCACCCCGTGGGCGGGCAGTGCGGCCGCCAGCGCCTTCAGGTCGCGCGCTTCGATGCCGCCGCCGGCACCGTGGCTCACGGCGAGGACGAGTCGGGGCCGCTTCGCCCGGTGCCAGGTGATCCGGGCGGGGCCCGCGTCCGTCTCGACCGGCTCTGTCACAACCTCTGCCACGACCTCAGTCACAACCCTCTGTCGCATCCGTCACGTCAGAAATCTGTCGCATCCGTCACGTCAGAAAAGTGTGCTCTCTTCCGGTGCCTCCAGCTCCTTGAGCAGCTCCGGTCCGTTGTTGCGGACGTTGCTCACGGCCGTGGAGACGGGGAAGGCCCGCATCAGCCCGGCGGGCGGGGGCGCCAGCAGGGAGGTCAGCTCGTCGGGGTCGGTGCGCGCCGGGTCGAGCCAGTCGTCCCAGCGGTCCGGCGTCAGCATCAGGGGCATCCGGGGGTGGATGTCGGCCAGCGCGTGCGGGCCGTCGGCCGGGGCGACCGCGAGCGGCGTGGTCTCGGCCTCCGTGGTGATCACCGAGCACGTCACCCACCAGGCCTGCGGGTGGTCGTCGGGGAGCGTCCTGTCCCGCCAGAACTCGTAGAGCCCGGCCATGGCGAACACGGAGCCGTCGGCGGGGGTCACGAAGTACGGCTGCTTGCGCGGCCGCTTCTTGCGCCCCTCGACCTCCAGGTCCCGCTCCTGCGAGCCGGTGACCCATTCGTAGTAGCCGTCGGCGGGCAGGATGCAGCGCCGGGTGCTGAAGGCGCGGCGGTAGGAGGGCTTCTCGTGGACGGTCTCCGCGCGGGCGTTGATCATCCGGGCGCCGCCCTCGGGCGTCTTGGACCAGGAAGGGACGAGACCCCACTTCAGCTTCCGCAGCTGGCGAACCGGCTTCGGGTCCTCGACGTCTTTCAGGGGACGGTCCAGGACGGCGTAGACCTCCTTGGTGGGGGCCACGTTGTAGTCGGGCTCCAAGCTCTCCTTGGGCTCCCACTTCTCGATCTCGAAGATTCCCGCGAGATCCTCGGGTCGACGACTCGCCGCATACCGTCCGCACATACGTGCCACACTGCCAGACCCCACGCGTCAACGAGGAGCCCTCCCCGAACATGGACCACCTCGCATCGGCCTCGCTCACCTCCCTGTGGGACGAGGTCTCCGGCACCCAGCCCGATCCCGACCTGTGGGTGGTGATCGCGACCCTGGTGGCCGCGCTCGCCGTCGTCGTGGCGCACGGGTCGTGGCGGATAGCGCGCAACGCGATCACCATCGCCCACGAGGGCGGCCACGGCCTGGTGGCCCTGCTGACCGGGCGGACCCTGACCGGGATCACCCTGCACTCGGACACCAGCGGCCTGACCGTGAGCCGGGGCAAGCCGCACGGCCTCGGGATGATCCTCACCGCCGTCGCGGGCTACACCGCTCCCCCGCTGCTCGGCCTCGGCGGCGCCGCGCTGCTGGCCGCGGGGCGCATCACACTGCTGCTGTGGCTGGCGACGGCGCTGCTCGTGGCCCTGCTGGTGATGGTCCGCAACGCGTACGGGGTGCTGACGGTGGTGGTCACCGGCGGCACGTTCGTCCTGGTGTCCTGGCTGGCCGGGCCGCAGGTGCAGGCGGCGTTCGCGTACGCGGTGGTCTGGTTCCTGCTGCTCGGCGGGGTGCGCCCGGCCTTCGAACTGCAGGCCAAGCGGGCGCGGGGCGGGGCCGGGGACTCGGACGCGGACCAGCTGGCGCGGCTGACGCACGCGCCGGCGGGGGTGTGGTTCTTCCTCTTCCACGCGGTGTCGCTGTGCTCGCTGATCGGCGGGGCGCGCTGGCTGCTGGAGCTGTGAGACGCCGGGCGCCCTCCGCCCGCTCCGCATATATGCACGGCAAGTGCACTGTTGCGCTTTCGGTCAGGTTTCGGCGCTTTTGATCAAGATCTCCGATCGCCCTCAGCCATTAAAGTGGGCCCCATGACCGTGAACCCCGCGCACACCGCCCTCTGGCCCGCCCCGCACGCGAGCGGAGCCGTCGACGCGACCGTCCACGTGCCCGGGTCCAAGTCGGTCACCAACCGTGCCCTGGTGCTGGCCGCCCTCGCCTCCGAGCCCGGCTGGCTGCGCCGCCCGCTGCGCTCCCGCGACACCCTGCTGATGGCCGAGGCGCTGCGCACGCTGGGCGTCGAGATCGAGGAGGGCGTCGGCCCCGAGGGCACCGGCGAGTTCTGGCGGGTCATCCCGGCCGGCCTGCGCGGCCCGGCCACGGTCGACGTCGGCAACGCCGGCACGGTCATGCGCTTCCTGCCGCCGGTCGCCACGCTGGCCGACGGCGCCGTCCGTTTCGACGGCGACCCGCGGTCGTACGAGCGTCCGCTGCACGGCGTGATCGACGCGCTGCGCGTCCTGGGCGCCCGGGTCGACGACGACGGGCGCGGCGCGCTGCCGCTGACCGTGCACGGCGGCGGGGCCCTGGAGGGCGGCCCGGTCGAGATCGACGCGTCCTCCTCCTCCCAGTTCGTCAGCGCCCTGCTGCTGTCCGGGCCGCGCTTCAACCAGGGCGTCGAGGTGCGCCACACCGGTTCCGCGCTGCCCTCCATGCCGCACATCCGCATGACGGTCGACATGCTGCGCGCGGTCGGCGCCCAGGTCGACACCCCCGAGTCCGGCGGCGAGCCGAACGTGTGGCGGGTCACGCCGGGTGCGCTGCTCGGCCGGGACCTGACCATCGAGCCGGACCTGTCGAACGCGCAGCCGTTCCTGGCGGCGGCGCTGGTGACCGGCGGCAAGGTGGTGATCCCCGACTGGCCGGCCCGCACCACCCAGCCCGGTGACCGGCTGCGCGAGATCTTCACCGACATGGGCGGTTCCTGCGAACTGACGGACTTCGGGCTCGTGTTCACCGGATCGGGTGCGATCCACGGCATCGACGTCGACCTAAGCGAGGTCGGCGAGCTGACCCCGGGGATCGCGGCCGTCGCCGCCCTCGCGGACTCCCCCTCGACCCTGCGCGGCGTGGCCCATCTGCGGCTGCACGAGACGGACCGGCTGGCCGCGCTCACCAAGGAGATCAACGAACTCGGCGGTGACGTCACCGAGACCGCCGACGGTCTGCACATCCGCCCGCGCCGTCTGCACGGCGGTGTCTTCCACACGTACGAGGACCACCGCATGGCCACCGCCGGCGCCGTCCTCGGCCTCGCGGTCGAGGGCGTGCAGATCGAGAACGTGGCGACCACGGCCAAGACCCTGCCCGACTTCCCCGACCTGTGGACCGGGATGCTCGGGGCGTAGGGACGGATCGCCATGCGCCGCTACGGCAAGCACACCGACGAGGACGACATCCGCTCCCGCCCCAACCGCAAGGGCAACCGACCGCGCACCCACATCCGGCCCAAGCACGAGGACGCCGCCGAGGGTCTGGTCCTCACCGTGGACCGCGGCCGGCTGACCTGCCTCGTCGACGATCGGGTCGTCATGGCGATGAAGGCGCGGGAGCTGGGCCGCAAGGCGGCGATCGTCGGTGACCGGGTGGCCCTGGTCGGCGACCTCACCGGCAAGAAGGACACGCTCGCGCGCATCGTCCGCATCGAGGAGCGCACGTCGGTCCTGCGCCGCACGGCCGACGACGACGACCCCTACGAGCGGGTCGTCGTCGCCAACGCCGACCAGCTCGCCATCGTCACCGCCCTCGCCGACCCCGAGCCGCGCCCCCGCCTCATCGACCGCTGCCTGGTCGCGGCGTTCGACGGCGGCCTCACCCCGCTGCTGGTGATGACCAAGTCGGACCTGGCGCCACCGGACGAACTCCTCGAACTGTACGGCTCGTTGGACATCCCGTACGTCGTCACCAGCCGGGAGGAGCTGGAGAACGGCGCCGCCGCCGACCTGGTGCGCGAGCATCTGGACGGGAAGATCACCGCCTTCGTCGGCCACTCCGGCGTCGGCAAGACGACCCTGGTCAACACCCTGGTGCCCGAGGACCGCCGCCGGGTGACGGGTCATGTCAACGCGGTGACGGGCCGCGGCCGGCACACCACGACCTCGGCCCTCGCCCTGCCGCTGTCCTCCGCGGAGGGCGGCTGGGTGGTCGACACCCCGGGCGTACGGTCGTTCGGGCTGGCGCACATCGACCCGTCGCGGGTGATCAACGCCTTTCCCGACCTGGTGCCCGGCACCGAGGGCTGTCCGCGGGCGTGCAGCCACGACGAGCCCGACTGCGCGCTGGACGCCTGGGTCGCCGAGGGGCACGCCGACCCCGCCCGGCTGTACTCGCTGCGCCGACTGCTGTCGACGCGGGAACGCAAGGAAGGCGACTGACCATCGCGTTGTTTGGCGTGCCGTGCAGCCGGTAAGTGCATAATCGCACCAAGCCGGAACCAAGCCTGAGCAAAGCCGGACGAAGTCGTTGTCGCACGGAGTCGTTGTCGGGCGAGGCCAGTGATCGGCATCGACACAGCGGTCGCGGTAGGGACCACGGGAGGACAAGACATGGCGTGGCTGCTGGTCATAGTGGCCGGAGTGCTCGAAACCGGCTTCGCCGTCTGTCTGAAGCTGTCGCACGGCTTCACCCGGCTCTGGCCCACCGTCGCCTTCTGCGCCTTCGCGCTGGGCAGTTTCGGCCTGCTGACGATGTCTCTGAAGAAGCTCGACGTCGGCCCCGCGTACGCGGTGTGGACCGGCATCGGGGCGGCGGGCACCGCCATCTACGGCATGATCTTCCTCGGCGACCTGGTCTCGACCCTGAAGATCGTCTCGATCAGCTTCGTCATCATCGGCGTGATCGGTCTGCAGCTGTCGGGCTCGGCGCACTAGGGATCCTCCCCCGGTGCCGGTTCCGGTGCCGGTTCCGGCGGCCGCTACGCCGTCAGGCGGCGTAACAGGGCGGTGCGTACGAGGTCCGCCACCCCGCCCTCGGCGGGCGGCGCGGCGACGCAGGAGAGGGCGAGGCGCACGGTCAGTTCGCAGGAGCGGGCCAGTTCGGCGGCGTCCGGCGGCGGGAGCGGACCGACGCCGCCCAGGACGGCCACGGCACGGTCGCGGACGAGGCCCACGAAGTCACCGGGCGAGGGCAGCGGGCCGTCGGCCCGGCGCTGGGCCGGCACCGCGGAGGAGGAGGGCACCGCCGTCAGGGCCGGTGCGGGCAGCCGTTCGTTCCAGCACCCCGTGAGCATGGCCCTCACCAGCGCGTTGTCGTGGGCCGCCGACATCATCCACTCGGCGGTGGCCGTGAGTCGTTCACGCGGGTCGCTGGGCCCGGAGAGCGCGCGCTCCACTCCGGCGAGATAGCCGTCGGCCTCCCGCCTCACGAGTGCCCGGGCGAGCCCCTCCTTGCTGCCGAACTCGTTGTAGAGGGTCTGCCGGGACACCCCGGCGGAAGCCGCCACGTCCACCATCCGCACGGCGGACCACGGCCGGCGTGCCAGCGCCGTGTACGCGGCATCGAGCAGGGACTCCCGGGCTGCAGGCACCCTCGCCTCCCTCGGGCCGAGCGGACGCTGCCGGACGTGCCGAGCGACTTGCTGCCAGATTTGACGGGTATGGGAGCACTGTCAAGGGTCCTCGCATCCGAGGAGCGGAGCCCCCGCGGCGCCTCCCCCGCCCCGCCACGCCCGCCAAACCCCTGGTAGCCCCGCGCCGCCCGCGACAGATAGCGTGACGGCATGCCCGACTACCTCGACGACCTCCGCCTCGCCCACGTACTCGCCGACGCCGCCGACGCCGCGACGATGGACCGCTTCAAGGCCCTCGACCTGAAGGTCGAGACGAAGCCGGACATGACCCCGGTGAGCGAGGCGGACAAGGCCGCCGAGGAACTCATCCGTGGCCACCTCTCCCGCGCCCGCCCCCGCGACTCGGTGCAGGGCGAGGAGTTCGGCGTGACGGGCGCCGGCACCCGCCGCTGGGTCATCGACCCGATCGACGGCACCAAGAACTACGTGCGCGGTGTCCCCGTCTGGGCCACCCTCATCGCCCTGATGGAGGCCAGGGAGGGCGGCTACCAGCCCGTCGTCGGCCTCGTCTCGGCGCCCGCCCTCGGCCGCCGCTGGTGGGCGGTGCAGGACCACGGCGCCTTCACCGGCCGCAGCCTGACCTCCGCCCACCGACTCCACGTCTCCCAGGTCTCCACGCTCTCCGACGCCTCCTTCGCGTACTCCTCGCTGAGCGGCTGGGAGGAGCAGGGCCGCCTCGACGGCTTCCTCGACCTGACCCGCGAGGTGTGGCGCACGCGCGCGTACGGCGACTTCTGGCCGTACATGATGGTCGCCGAGGGCTCGGTGGACATCTGCGCCGAACCGGAGCTGTCCCTCTGGGACATGGCCGCGAACGCGATCATCGTCACGGAGGCCGGCGGCACCTTCACCGGCCTCGACGGCCGCCCCGGCCCGCACAGCGGCAACGCGGCGGCGTCGAACGGCCGGCTCCACGACGAACTGCTCGGGTATCTCAACCAGCGCTACTGAGCGCCCGCCGACTCGCCCTCCGCGCCCCCTTGTTGACCCGTGCTTTACCTGCCACTCTGAGAGTTCCCCCACTTGTGAACTTGTGAATCCATGAACTAACTCATGGATCACCGGCAGGAGGTGGCTCCACCCATGCTCGTCCGCGAAGTCATGAGCACGGTCGTCCTCACCATCGGTCCCGCCCACACACTCCGCCAGGCCGCTGCCCTGATGTCCGCCCGCCGCGTCGGCGCGGCCGTGGTGTACGACCCGGACGCCGGCGGCATCGGCATCCTCACCGAACGCGACGTCCTGGTCTCCGTCGGCCGGGGCCAGGACCCGGACACCGAGTACGCCCACGGCCACACCACCACCGACGTCGTCTTCGCCGCCCCGACCTGGACCGTGGAGGAGGCGGCGGGCGCGATGGCGCACGGCGGCTTCCGACACCTGATCGTCCTGGACGGCGGCGAGCCCGTCGGGATCGTCTCGGTGCGCGACATCATCCGCCGCTGGGCACCGGCGCGCTCCCCGCACAACGCCCCGGTGGTGACCGCCTGACGGGGCCGGGCGAGGTGCGGGCCGGCACGGGGCGCCGGCCCGCACGAGCCGTGCCCCTTGGCCAATGCCGCCCCGGTTCCTACAATGGACAGTGTCTAAGTCGAGCAAGACTCCAAAGTCACATCCATTCGGGACCTGGTCCCCCTTGCTGTTAGGCTGATGTGTATGAGTGACCTTTTGGAACGGCTGCGCGGGCGCGGCTGGCGCATGACCGCGCAGCGGCGCGTCGTGGCCGAGGTCCTCGACGGCGAACACGTCCACCTGACGGCCGACGAGGTGCACTCCCGGGCCGTGGACAAGCTCCCCGAGATCTCCCGGGCGACGGTCTACAACACCCTGGGCGAGCTGGTCTCGCTCGGCGAGGTGCTGGAGGTCGCGACGGACAAGCGCGCCAAGCGCTACGACCCGAACGCGCACCGGCCGCACCACCACCTGGTCTGCGCGCGGTGCGGCGCGATCCGCGACGTGCACCCGACCGGCAACCCGCTGGCCGACCTCCCCGACTCGGAGCGCTTCGGCTTCACGGTGTCGGACGTCGAGGTGACGTACCGCGGCACCTGCCCGAACTGCGCGGCGGCGTGAGCAGGGATTTGCCTCACGTCTTCATCGTGACGTAGTGTTCCATTCATCGACGCGGGGTGGAGCAGCTCGGTAGCTCGCTGGGCTCATAACCCAGAGGTCGCAGGTTCAAATCCTGTCCCCGCTACTGAAGACCTAGGGCCGGAATCCGAAAGGGTTCCGGCCCTAGGCGCATCCTGACTGCGGGCAATCGTGCCTCCCCCAGTGCCTGAACGGCCTGGGAGGTACCCCCAGGGCGGCACGGGTGGGCGCAGTGGCGCCCCGTCGGCGCCGGGCTGCGCACCCCACCCCCGGCCCACTTCAGTGCCGGGCACTTTCAAAGGCGCCCAAGCTCAGCGCGGCGTCACGCCGACAGCTCCTGCCGCAACGCGTCCCGCAGTCGCGCGGCCCGCTCCCCCACCTCCCGCGGCCCCAGCGACACCGCCAGGTCCGCCCACCGCTGCCCCTCCGCCAGCTCCCCCCGCCGCGCACAGACCAGCGCCAGCCGCAGCGCCGCCCGCCCGTGCCCGGCGTCGGCCGCCCTGCGCCACCACACGACGGCCTCGGGCTCGCTCCCCTCGCGGGCCAGCAGCAGCCCCAGGTTGAACGCCCCGTTGCGGGACCCGGCCTCGGCCGCCTCGCGGTACCACCGCGCGGCCTCCACCACGTCACCCCGCGCCGCGGCGAGCATCCCGACCCGCACCTGCGCGCGCCGGTGCCCCTGGGAGGCCGCCCGCTCGTACCACTCCTCGCACTCGGACTTGTCCTGCGCGGGCTCACCCAGCTCGTGCGCGGGCGCCGGCGGCCGACGCGCGTCCAGCACCGTCGCCAGCCGGTACGCGGCCTCCGCGCTGCCGCCCCCGGCCGCACAGCGCAGGAACCGCTCCGCCTCGCGCTCGTCACCGCCGCGCAGCCGCGCCATCCCGACCTGGAGCGCCGCCTCGGTGTGCCCGGCGGCGGCGGCCCGCTCGTACCAGCGCAGCGCCGCCCGCTCCTCGCTGCGCCCGGCGTGCAGGATCCCGAGGTTGAAGGCGGCGTCGACGCTGCCCGCCTCGGCGGCCTTGGAGAACCACGGCTCGGCGCCGCTCTCGTCCCCGGCGCGCAGCAGCAGGATGGCCAGCGCGTTGGAGGCCTCCCGGTGCCCGGCGTAGGCGGCCCTCCGGTACCACTGCTCGGCCTGCGCGGTGCGCCCCTGCTCGGCGCAGAGCAGCCCGAGGTTGTACGCCCCGTTGTCGTCGCCCGCGTCCATCGCGGCCCGGTACCAGCGCTCCGCGGTCTGGGTCTCGCCGCGCTCGGCGTGCAACGCGCCCAGCGCGTTGGCGGCGTTGCCGTCGCCGTCCTGGGCGGCGCGCAGCCACCACACGGCGGCACTCTCGGTGTCCCCGGCGTCCCGCAGCAGGAAGCCGAGCGCGCAGGCGGCGCGGGCCTCGCCGTCCTTGGCGGACGTGAGGTACCAGCGGCCCGCCTCCTTGAGCTCGCCGCGCTTCTCCAGGATCGTCCCCAGGTGCAGCGCGCCGCGCCGGTGACCGCGCGCGGCGGCCTGCCGGTACCACTGCTCGGCCTCGTCGGCCCCGTGTGCGGCGGCCTTGTCGTCGCCGTCCTGCCCGGCCCGCCGGTCCAGCGTCCGCGCCAGCCGGTACGCCGCTTCCCGGTGCCCGCGTTCGGCCGCGGCCCGCATCCACCGCTCGGATCCGGTGTCGTCGCCGCGGTGCTCCAGCAGGTCGGCGAGCGCGTAGGCGCCCAGTACGTGCCCCTGTTCCGCGGACTGGCACAGCCAGTACTCGGCGGCGGGCTCGTCCCCGCGTTCGCGGAAGTGCCGGCCGAGCGCGTGCGCGGCGGCGGCGGATCCGGCGACGGCGGCGATGCGCCACCAGCCGGCGGCCTCGTCGGCGTATCCGCGCTGGTGCAGCAGGACGCCCAGGTTGTTGGCGGCGGCCCGGTCACCGGCCGCGGTGGCGGCGCGCAGGTGCGCCTCGGCTCCGTCGAAGTCGCCACGGCGCAGCAGCATCGCGCCGAGCACGCTCATCGCCTCGACGTCACCACCGTCGACGGCGAGCCGCAGGCGCACTTCCTCGGCGGCCTCGTCGGCGGCTTCCTGAGCCTCGTCCGTGGCCTCCTCCTGACCGGAAAGCTGACCGGACGGCTGCGCAAAACGCCCTGTCCCGAACAGATTTGCCATGTCCCCCATAACGTTCATCGTCGCACCACCCGCAACCTCGGTACATCCGGTATACCGCAGTCAGTGAGGTCACTTCAGCGTTTTGTCGACATGCCCACAGGGAGACAAGTCAAACACAGATCTGCCCAACTCCCCTTGGCGGCGCGGCCGTCGCGTGCTCCGGTACATGCGTTCGCACATCACGAAGGCCCGGATTCCTTGTGGGAATCCGGGCCTTCGTGGTCGCTTGCACACAGCTCACGACTTCAGTAGCGGGGACAGGATTTGAACCTGCGACCTCTGGGTTATGAGCCCAGCGAGCTACCGAGCTGCTCCACCCCGCGCCGTTGTGTTCACAACCCTAGCACGGCGCGGGATGGGCTTTGACCAGCTCGAATGTCAGCCGGTGTCCGATCCTCCCCCGGCGTCACCGCTCGGTGTCGCGTCCGGACCGGCCTTGTCGCCCCCGGCCTTGTCGCCGCTGTTCTTGTCACCGGCGTTCTTGTCGTCGCCGTTCTTGCCGCCGGCGCCCTGGTCTGCCTTGGCCTGTGCGTCCTCGGCCCGCTGGAGCGCCTCCTCCAGGTCCTTCTGCGCCTCGGCGTACGCGGCCAAGTCCTTCTGCTCCAGGGCCTTCTGCCCGGCGTCGAAGGCCTTCTGCGCGTCGCTCAGCGCTTCCCGGACCGTGGGGTTGGTGGACGTCGGCGGCGGCTCGGTCGTGTCGTCGCCCTCGTCCGGTGGCTGCTCGGTCTCGGCGGCCTGCGCTCCGAAGACCTTGTTGAGGGCCGCGTCGAGCGTGTTCTCGAAGGCGGTGTTGCCCCCGTAGCTCACCAGGACCTTGCGGAGCAACGGGTACTTGAGGTCGCCGCCGCGGACGTAGACGGGTTCGACGTACAGCAGTCCGCCGTCCAGTGGCACCGTCAGCAGGTTGCCGTACTCCACCTCCGAGTCGCCGCCTCTCAGCAGCCTGATGGACTCGGCGATGTCCTGTTCGGAGTTGAACTGGCTCTGTACCTGTTTGGGTCCGTCGACGGTCGTGCTCGTCGGCAGTTTCAGAATTCTGATCTTGCCGTAGTCACTGGTACCCGCCTCGGCGTCGACCGCCATGAACGCGCTGAGGTTGTCACGCCCGTTGGGTGTGAACGTCGTCGTCAGCGAGAACGCCTGGGCCTTCTGGTCGGGCATCTTCATGCTCAGGTAGTACGGCGGTACCGCGTCGCCCGACTTGTTGGTCGGGTCGTCCGGGACCTGCCAGACCTCGCTGCCGCTCAGGAACGTGTTGGCGTCCTTCACGTGGTAGCGCGTGAGCAGCTCGCGCTGGACCTTGAACAGGTCCTGCGGATAGCGCAGGTGCGCCATCAGCTCCTTGGAGATCTCGCTCTTGTCCTGCACCGTGCCCGGGAACGCCTTCTTCCAGGTCTTCAGGACCGGGTCCTTGGTGTCCCACTCGTAGAGCTTCACGTCACCGCTGTACGCGTCGACGGTCGCCTTCACGGAGTTGCGGATGTAGTTGACCTGGTTCTGCTGGGCCACCACCGCACGCGAGTTGTTGTTGGCGGTCAGCGAGTCGGCCGTGGTGTCGCCGAGCGTCGTACGGGAGGCGTACGGATAGCCGTTCGTCGTCGTGTACGCGTCGACGATCCACTGGATCCGGCCGTCCACCACCGCCGGATAGGCGTCGCCGTCGATGGTCAGCCAGGGCGCCACCGCCTCGACGCGTTCCTTGGGTGTGCGGTTGTAGAGAATCCGCGAACCGTCGCCGATCGCACCGGAGTAGAGGATCTGCGGCTCGCTGAACGCGGCCGCGTACGCCGCCCGGTTGATCGGGTTGGACAGGTCGACGCCGCCGTCGCCCTTGTAGCTGAAGGTCTTCTCCCCGGTGTCGTCGGAGTAGTCGATCTCCTTCTGGGGACCGCCGACGATCGAGTAGGTGGTGGTCTTCTCGCCGTAGTAGATCCGCTGCTCGTACTTTCCGAGGTCGCCCTCGGACGGCAGGTTGGACTCGGTGAAGACCGGGCGTCCCTCGGAGTCGACCTGGGTGCCCTTCGCCGCGACCACGCCGTAGCCGTGGGTGTAGCGGAAGTGGTTGTTGATCCAGTTCTTCTTCGGGATGCCCGCCAGGTTCAGCTCGCGCAGACCGATGACCGTGTCCTGGTCCTTGCCGTCCTTGACGTAACGGTCGACGTCCAGGTTGGTCGGGAACGCATAGTAGTTGCGCATCTGCTGGAGCTGCTGGAACGTCGGCGAGATGACGTTCGGGTCCATGATGCGGATGGACGCCGCGGCGTCCGCGTCGTCACGGAGCTTGGTCTTGTCCTTGGTCTCGCTCTTGCCCGGGTACTCGGACACCTGGGTGCCCTCGATGCCGTACGCGTCGCGGGTGGCCGCGAGGTTCTTCTCGACGTACGGCGCTTCCTTGGCCTGCTCGTTCGGCTGGACCTGGAACTTCTGGACCAGCGCCGGGTACAGGCCGCCGATGAGGATCGCGGAGAGCACCATCAGGCCGAAGCCGATCACGGGCAGCTGCCAGGTGCGCCGCCACAGGGTGGCGAAGAACAGCAGGGCGCAGATGACCGCGATGCAGAACAGGATCGTCTTGGCCGGCAGGTAGGCGTTGGCGTCGACGTACCTGAGGCCCGTCCAGTTGTCGGTGGCCTTGAAGTCGCTGGACTTCACCGCCAGGCCGTACCGGTCGAGCCAGTAGGCGACCGCCTTGAGGGCGACGAAGACTCCGATGAGCACCGAGAGGTGCCCGGTGGCCGCGGCCGTGGCGCGCGCGCCCGGGCTGGTGACCCGGAGCCCGCCGTACAGGTAGTGGGTGAGCGCGGCGGCGATCACGGAGATGATCACGGCTGCGAAGCCGAAGCCGAGCAGGAACCGGTACCAGGGCAGGTCGAAGGCGTAGAAGGAGACGTCCAGCTTGAACTGGGGGTCCTTCTGGTCGAAGGGCACGCCGTTGACCCACATCAGCCAGGTCCGCCACTGGCCGGACGCCGAGGCGCCGGCGATCAGGCCGACCAGGGCGGTGATGCCGAGCAGCAGCCACTTCTTGTACGGGGCGATGCCCATCCGGTACCGGTCGAGGTTCTGCTGCTCCATCGACATGGCGCTCAGCGGCGGGCGCAGGCGGTGGGCCAACCAGATGTTGAACCCGACGGCGAGCGCCATCAGCAGGCCGAAGACGAAGAAGAGACCGATCTTGGTCCACAGGGTCGTCGTGAACACCGACGAGTAGTGGACCGACCTGTACCAGAGCCAGTCCGTCCAGAATCCCGCGAACATGGTGAACGCCATGGCGAGCACGGCGAGGACACCAAGTGTCAGCAGCAGGGTTCGGACACGCCGGGACGGGCGGCCCACTCTGATCCGCGGCCCCGTCGGGGGGCCTCCGCCGCGGTCCGGCATCTGGAAAGCCAAGGTGCGCACCTCGAAGTTCGCTGTTGATCCGTCAGGCCCTCGGGTTCGCGGGCCCCCCGTGCGCCCCCGTGATCGCGGGCCCACACTTATGCAACTTACTCATCGTTTACTCGGTTCCCGATTCCGGCCATGAACGAGGCAGGATTGTGACCATGTCCAACACCCCCATGGCAGCGAGCCCCCTCACCCGGGCCGTACTCGAGATCGACGAGTACGTCTCCGGCCTCGGCTGGGACCAGCCCGCACGCCTCTTTGCACTTGTCGACACCGCACGGCTGCGGGCCGACCAGCCCTCGCTCGCGGACCGGCTCGGTCTGCGGGAGGAGCCGGAGTCCTCCGGCCTCACCCCGATCGAGCAGGACGAAATTCCAACGCACCAGGCGCTCGACGAGTTCCTGGGCACCATCGCCTGGCCGGACGCCGTGGTCGGCTGCGCGCTCGCCGTGGAGCGCCTGATGCTGCCGCCCTCGGCCGAGGCCCAGGTGCCTTCGGGCCTCAACGAGAAGAAGCTCGCGCAGTGGGTGGCGGAGCACCCGGACCGTCAGGAGGTCCGCATGACGGTCGCGGTCCTGCGCGACGGCAGTCGTGACTCGGCCCTGCGGCTGCGGGAGAAGGACACGGCCACGGAGGTCCTGACGGGTTCCGACCTGGTGCCGGGTCTGGCCGCGGCGCTGACGGCGACCTTCGAGGAGTAGTCCCGCCGGGCCCAGGACGGCTGTGCGGGGGCTACCCCTGCGTGCACTTCGGCAGGTCGGCGGTCTTTCCGGAACGGATGTCCTTGAGCGCGCCGAGGGCGTCGTCGATGGTGCCGACCTTCACGAGGGTGAGCCCGTCGGGGGTGTCCTCGGCGGCCGCCGCGCAGTTGTCCGCGGGCGTCAGGAAGTACTGGGCGCCCTTGTCGTGCGCGCCGATGGTCTTCATGCCGATGCCGCCGATCGGGCCGACCTCGCCGTTGTCGTCGATCGTCCCGGTGCCGGCGACGAACTTGCCGCCGGTGAGGTCGCCGGGGGTGAGCTTGTCGTAGATGCCGAGGGCGAACATCAGACCGGCGCTCGGGCCGCCGACGTCGGCCAGCTTGATGTCGATCTCGAACGGGAACGTGTGGTCGGTTCCGGCGGAGATCCCGACGACGGCGCGCTTCTCGCCGGCGTCGTCGGAGGTCTCGGTGGTGATCGTGACCTGCTGCGTCTTCGTCGGCGTCCGGCCCTCCTTCTCCGCGGCGGCCTGCTCCTTGGCGGGCACGATCGTGAAGACGGTGTCCTCGCCCGGCTCGTGCTTGGTGACCAGCTCGGCGACGTCCGCGGGCTTCTTGACGGCCGTGCCGTCCACGGCCCTGATCACGTCACCGGCGTGCAGCCTGCCCTGCGACGGGGAGTCCTTGACGACGGTCGAGACGACCACCCAGGACTTCACCGGGATGTCGAGCGCCTTCAGGGCGGCCACCTTCGCGGTCTCCTGGGACTGGCTGAACTCCTCCGCGTTCTCCTGGGTGGCCTCTTCCTCGGTCTTGCCGTCCGGGTAGAGGGTCTCGTGCGGCACCACGCTGTTGTCGTGCGCCAGCCAGCCGTAGACGGCCTCCACGAGGTTCATCTTGTACTCGGCGCTGGTGACCCGGACGGTGGTCATGTTCAGATGACCGCTCGCCTCGTAGGTCTTGTGACCGGAGATCTGGAGCACCGGCTCGCCGTCGTGGTCCCCGAGGGTGTTCACCGTCGGCCCGGGCGACATCTCCGAGTACGGCACGGGGATGAAAACACCCGCGCACAGGAGCGCGATCAGCATCAGGGTGGAGGCGAGCATCGTCGCGGTGCGGCGTGGCATGGCACGACAGTACGGGACGCGGCTGTCGGAACACCGTCAGGGCGGCCCTCGCCGGACGACCGGCGGGCGGCCGTCAGGCACCCGTGCGGGGCTTCTCCATGGCCTCACGGAACCGGGCGTAGCCGTCCAGCTCGGGGCCGTCGCTCCGTGCCCTGCGGGTCCGGTTGGCCCAGCTTCCCCACAGGCCCGCACCGACAGCGGCCACCAGTGGAATCAGCAACCAGGCAAGCGCTCCCATGCCGACCTCCCAACCCCATGAGCGTCCGCGACTGACTGATCAGCAGATTAACCATTCGCAGTGACAACGCTCACGCCGGGGGGCGGGTTACGCAACCGGAGGTGTGCCCCGGCGAAAGCGCTACGCGCCCACCCATTCCTCGGTTCCGTCGGAGAACGTCTGGTGCTTCCAGATGGGCACCTCGTGCTTGAGGTCGTCGATCAACTTGCGGCAGGCCTCGAAGGCCTCGCCCCGGTGCGGGCAGGACACGGCGACGACCACCGCGAGGTCCCCGACCTCCAGGTCACCCACACGGTGCAGTGCCGCGAGCGCCCGTACGGGGTATTCCGCGACGACCTTCTCCGCGATCCGGCGCATCTCCGCCTCGGCGCCCGGGTGGCACGAGTACCCGAGCCGGTCGACGTCGGTGCCGCCGTCGTGGTTGCGTACGGTCCCCACGAACAGCGCGGTGCCGCCCGACGCGTCGTCCCCGACCGCGCGGAAGACCTCGTCCACGGTCAGGGGCGTCTCACGGATGCCGATCAGCTTCACGGGGTCCGCTGCGGCCCGCTCACCGGGGTGGTCGTTCGTGGTTGCCATACGCCCATCGTGCCCCACGCCGCCGACGACGCGGAATAGCGTGATCGCCCCGCACGCGCGCGTGCCGCGTTGGAGCCTCCTACAGAGGCAGCCGCCACCCCGGGGTCGTCCTCAGATGCGGCGCCGAGCCTTCCGCGCGCGGCGCACCACCGCGGCCGCGCCCAGCAGCGCCACCGTCGCGCCCGCGGCTCCCGCCGCCGTCGCGTCCTTGCGCCCGAGGCGCCGCCCGGCGACCGTGTGCCGCCCCGCGACCTCCTCGAGCAGCTCCGCCAGCACCTCCTCGTTGGTGTGCTTCGGACGCCATCCGGCATCGTGCAGGCGGCTGCCGCTCACGACCCAGGGGTACATCGTGTACGCCAGGTCCCCGGCCGGGGAGGGCGTCAGGCCGATCCGGTGCAGCCGGGCCGCCGCGCCGAGCGCGACCGCGGAGGGCAGCTCCATGCGCCGGATGCCGCTGAGCTCCTCGACCTCCTCCTGCTCCAGCCAGCCGTCGCACCCGACGGCCAGCTCTCCGTCGGCCTTCTCCAGGACTGCGTACTCCAGGGCACTGCACAGGTCGTCGACGTGGCAGAACTGCCAGGCGGGCCGCGAGCCGGCCACGACCAGCAGCCGGGGTGACTCGAAATACCTGGTCAGCGCGGTGTCCATGCCCCCGACCAGCACGGCGGGCCGCACCACGGTGACGTTCAGGCCGGGGTGGGCCCGGGGTGCGCGCCGCGCGAGCCGCTCGATCTCCAGCAGGTCTCCGACACCCGTGGCCTCGGCCGTGGCACGCAGCTCGGCGTCCTCGGACAGCGGCAGCTCGTTGTCCGGGAGCGCGCCGTAGACCATCGCGGAGGTGCACAGCACCACCCGGTGCACGCCGACCGCCGCGGCGGCGGTCAGGACGGTCTGCGTCCCCCGGACGTTGTAAGCCGTCCGGGCGGCCGCGTCGGTCTCCAGGTCGAGATCGAGCGCCAGGTGCACCACGACGTCCGCACCACGCAGTTTCTCGGCGATGGCCGGGTCCCGTACGTCCAGGATCTGCCACTCGGCCGCCTCGCACCCGCCGCGCCGCTCGTCGATGGCCACGACCTGTCTGACCTCGTCGGACGCGGCGAGCCGCGCGGTGAGCAGCGCTCCTACCCCGGACGCGGCACCGGTGACCGCGACGACGGGTCCGCGCGCGCCGGGGCGGGCGGAGCTGGTTGACTGGTTTCGCGCTGCGCGAACCTGCGGATCTGGGGAACTCACCGGGCGTCTCCAGAGGTTGTCTTCAGTACGAGCGCGAGCGACGCGTGCGTACCAGGTGGCATCCATCCTGCCGCAGGCCGTCAGTCGGCGAAGCACCGAGGCCCGATCGGCTTCGGGTGTCTACGCTGGGTGGTGAAGTCGGGCAGCCGTGCCGCCGGAAAGAACCGGCGGCCCTACCAGCCGAGGAACCCCGTGAGTGACACCCCATTCGGATTCGGCCTTCCGCCGGAGGAGCCGGACGACGGCGACGAGGGCAAGAAGAAGGACCAGCAGAGCGGCGGTGGTCAGGGACCGGCCAACCCGTTCGGTTTCGGGATGTCCGGAGCCGGAGGCCTGGGCGGCCCCGGCGCGGACAACCCGTTCGCTGCCATGTTCGGTTCCATGAACCCCAACGACCTGGGCGCCGCGTTCCAGCAGCTGGGCCAGATGCTCTCCTACGAGGGCGGCCCGGTGAACTGGGACATGGCCAAGCAGATCGCCCGCCAGACGGTCTCCCAGGGCACGCCGGACGGCCGCAAGGACGCCAGCGTCGGTCCCGCCGAGCGCAATGCCGTCCAGGAGGCGGTGCGCCTGGCCGACCTGTGGCTGGACGACGCGACGGCCCTGCCGTCCGGCGCGGGCACCGCCGTGGCCTGGAGCCGCGCGGAGTGGGTCGAGGCGACCCTGCCGGCGTGGCGCGAGCTGGTCGACCCGGTCGCCGAGCGCGTCGGCAACGCCATGGGCGACGTGCTGCCGGAGGAGATGCAGGCCATGGCCGGCCCGCTGATCGGCATGATGCGGTCCATGGGCGGCGCCATGTTCGGCACCCAGATCGGGCAGGCCGTCGGCGTGCTCGCCGGCGAGGTCGTCGGCTCGACCGACGTGGGTCTGCCGCTCGGCCCGGCGGGCAAGGCCGCGCTGCTGCCGGCGAACATCGAGTCGTTCGGCAAGGACCTCGGCGTGCCCCAGGAGGAGGTACGGCTGTACCTGGCGCTGCGCGAGGCCGCCCACCAGCGCCTCTTCGCGCACGTGCCGTGGCTGCGCTCGCACCTGTTCGGTGCCGTCGACGGCTACGCCCGTGGGATCAAGGTCGACACGGCCAAGCTGGAGGACGTGGTCGGCCAGTTCGACCCGCAGAACCCCGAGCAGCTGCAGGAGGCTCTCCAGCAGGGCATGTTCCAGCCGGAGGACACGCCGGAGCAGAAGGCTGCCCTGGCCCGGCTGGAGACCGCTCTCGCGCTCGTCGAGGGCTGGGTGGACGCGGTGGTGCACACCGCCGCGAAGCCGCGCCTGTCCTCCGCCGACGCGCTGCGCGAGACGCTGCGCCGCCGTCGCGCCTCGGGCGGTCCGGCGGAGCAGACCTTCGCGACGCTGATCGGCCTGGAGCTGCGCCCGCGCCGGCTGCGCGACGCCTCCCGTCTGTGGGCGTCCCTGACGGACGCGCGCGGTGTCGACGGCCGGGACGGGCTGTGGGCCCACCCGGACATGCTGCCGACCGCGACCGACCTGGACGACCCGGACGGCTTCGTCCACCGTGAGCAGCTCGACTTCTCCGAGCTGGACAAGATGCTCGGCGAGGCGGCGGGCAAGCCCGACCTGAAGAAGAAGGACGAGGGCGACCGGGGCGAGAACCGGTCCGACGACCGGGACAAGCCCAAGGGCGACGACGGCGAGTGAGCCTCCACGACGACGCGGTCCTGGTCCTGAAGGCGTACGAGGGCCAGGACGAGCTGCGACAGGCCTACCTGGACCATCTCGCGACGCACCCCGACGGGATGTGGAAGGCCTGCGCGGACGGGCACGTCACGGCGAGCGCCCTGGTGATCGATCCGTCGCGCGAGCGGGTCCTGCTCACCCTGCACAAGAAGATGCGCATGTGGCTGCAGATGGGCGGTCACTGCGAGCCGGTCGACGAGACGCTGGCCCGCGCGGCCCTGCGCGAGGGCACGGAGGAGTCGGGCATCGCCGGACTGGCCCTGCTGTCCGGCGGCCCCGTGCGGCTGGACCGGCACCACACGCCCTGCGCCTGGCACCTGGACGTCCAGTACGCGGCCGTGGCTCCCGCGGGTGCCGTGGAGGCGATCAGTGACGAGTCGCTCGACCTGCGCTGGTTCCCCTACGCCGAGGTCGCGGACGTGGCCGACGACTCGGTCGTACGCCTGCTGGAGGCGACCCGGGCCCGCCTGTGACCGGTAAGGGGTGACCGCCCTGGCGATCACCCCTTACCGAACTGCGGCCGTGTGTGCGCTCAGCTCCAGACGTTGCCCTGGTTCTGACCGCGGGCTCCCTGCTGGCCCATGCCGTACTGCGCGGCGAGGCCCTGCCCGACCTGGGCGTTCTGCGGCGGCAGCAGCTCGCTGGGCTGGACGAGCGCGAAGCCGCTGCCCATGAAGCTCAGCTCCCAGCCCTCGCCGGTGTTCCCGCGGCGCCGCCACACCCCGGAGGAGTGCGTCTGGGCCTGCATCTGCACGCGCAGACCGGTGGACCAGGCGACGATCGCGTCGGCGTCGCAGTTGACGTACTTGTCGGGTGTCACCTGCATGAACAGCGGCGAGCCCGAGGTCATCAGGGCGACCTTTCCGCGGCCGGTGATGTTGAGCTGGTACTTCCCCGAGCCGGAGATGCCGTAGAGGCTGTCCACCGCGATGACCTCGTGGTGCAGGGTCGAGTCCATCGCGAGCACGTAGCTGCTGTCGACGGTGAGGCCGTCCTGGTCGACGTCCACCACGTGGACGCACTGGGCGAGGTTGGAGAAGTAGACCGTGCCCTGCCCGTGGCAGCGCATCAGGTCCAGGCCCTCACCGGTGTGCGCACGCGAGCGCGACTGGCTGTTGCTCTGGTACTCGGCGTCGAACTCGACGAGCCCCTGGTAGGCGACCATCGTGCCCTTGCGGGCGAGCACGTCGTCGTGGCCCGTCAGGGCGACACGGAGCATGTGCTTGTTCTGCAGGCTCCAGGCTTCCTGGGTCTGCTGGTCGTTGTAGGCGAAAATCGGGCTCTGCATGATGTTCTGGCTCCCCCTCAGCCCCGGACCCGGAGGCGGTCGGTGCTGTCCTCGCTGGGCTGGACGACGACGATGCCCTGACCGGAGAAGGCCATCTGGAAGGCCTCGCCGCTGCCGCGGCCGATCAGCGACTGCGCCTTGAAGCTGCGCTTGCCCTTCACCTTGAGGTTCGGGGACCAGGCCACGAGCGCGTCCGGGTCGACGTAGGTCTCGTCCTCGCCGCCGCCGCAGTCGACCACGATCGGCTTGCCCCGGGAGGTGAGCGCGACCCAGCCCTGCCCGGAGATCTTCGTGTTCCACAGGCCCTGCCCGGCGAATTTCGCCAGGCCCTTGACGCGCTCCACGCCCCACGTCAGGTGGGCGTCGAAGGCGAGCAGGTTGGTGGCGTTGACGGAGATCCCGTCGCCGTTGAGGTTGATCACGACGACGTTGGCGCCGTAGTCGGCGAGGTAGAGCATTCCGTCGCCGGAGCACTTCATCAGGGGCGCGCCCTCGCCGGTCATCCAGTCCTTGGCGATCTGGCGGACGGCCGGCGGGTTGGGCTCGTACTGGACGAAGCCCTCGTAGGCGGTCATCGAGCCCACGCGCGCGAGGAGGTCGTTTCCGGTCTGCATGGCGACCTTCAGCATGTGGTTGCCGTGGTTCTCCATGCGGGCGCCGGCAGGAGCGGGAGCGTAGCCCGCGAGCGGCTGGTTCATGTCGGGCTCTCCCTCAGATCTCGTACGGCTGGACGACGACGAAGCTGCCGGGCGCGGCCCGGAACTGCAGGTTGACGCTTTCGCCCGTGTCGCCCGCGTAGGAGTTGCGGCGCATCCGCACCTGGCTGGAGACGACCACCTGGGCGGCGGCGGACCAGGCGACCACGGCGTTGCAGTCGGCGAAGGTCGTGGGCGTCACCGGCAGCACCACGGGCACACCGCGCGTCTTCACGACGATCGTGCCGGTGCCCTGGAACTGCATCGTGAACAGCGCGCCGCCCGGGATGCCGTGGCCCTCGATGCGGCGGACCTCGTACTGGAGGCTCTCGTCGAAGGCCAGGACGTTCTCCGCGGAGACGCAGACGGCGTCGCCCTGGAGCTCGATGGGGTGCAGCATCGCGGAGTTCTCCGCGAGGAACACCTGTCCCTTCCCGGTGCAGCGCATCAGCTGCATCTCCTGGCCGGTGGCGTTGCCCACGACCCGGCCGGCGAATCCGGCGCCCTTGTAGCTGAAGTCGACCTTGCCCTGGTAGAGCACCATGCTGCCCTGGCGGGCGAGGACGGGCTGGCCTTCCGCGCCGAGGTCGACGCGGACCAGCTTCTTGTTCTGCTGGGTCCAGCGCTGGCCGGTCGGGGTCTCCCGGAACTGCTGGAGCGCAGCGGTCACACCGGCGCCCTGCGGCGCGCCCTGGGGCATGCCCTGGGGAGGCTGCTGCCCGTAGCCGGGCGGGGGCGCCGGCTGGCCGTAGCCCGCGGGCGGGCCGGGCGGCTGCCCGTAGCCGGGAGGTGCGGGCGGCTGGCCGTAGCCGGGCGGCGGGGCCGGGGCCGGGGCCTGCGGGGCCTGCGGCTGGCCGTAGCCGGGGGGCGGCGGGGCGGTCTGGCCGGGGACCTGGCCGTAGGGCGGCTGCTGACCGGGCTGGCCCGGCTGGCCGTACGGCGCGGGCGCCGGGGCGGGGGGCGGCACCGGGGCACCGCCGGGCGGCGTGTTCATGGGCGCGACGATGGTCTGCGCGGCGTGCACGTCCGGCCCGGGCGCCGGGGCGGGAGCCGGTGGCGGCGTGGCGGCCGGCGGCGGGGCGAAGCCCTGAGGTGCGGGCTGCGGCACGGCAGCCGGGGCGGGTGCGGCGGGAGCCGGGGCAGCGGGCGCGCCGAAGGCCGGCGGCGCCGCGGCCTGGGCGGGCGGGGCGAAGCCCGGGGCGGCACCGGCCGGCGGCTGCGGGGCCTGCTGCGGGTCCGGAGCCTCGTCCTCGGCCACCTCGCCGCCGAAGTTCCTCAGCAGCGCGTCGAGACCGCCGTCGAAGCCCTGCCCGACGGCGGCGAAGCGCCACACGTCCTTCAGGTAGAAGTCGCCCAGCATCACGGCGCGCTCGGTGGAGAACTCCGAACCGCTGAACGGGTACCGGGCCACCTCCTCGCCGCCCGCGACGATCCGGATGTATCCGGGCCCCACCTGCGACATCTGTCCCGCGCCGTCGATCGTCGCGGTGAAGGAGAGCTTCTGGATCTGCTGCGGGATCCTGTCGAGGCTGACCCGGAACGACTCGGTGTCACCCGCCTGCGCACCCAGGAGCTGGATGGACTCCTCGGGGGTCTTCGGTTGGTTGAAGAACACGAAGTACCGGTCGTCCGACAACCGCTCGTCGGCGTCGAGACCGAAGCAGCTGATGTCGAAGCCCAGCCCGGGGCCGGAGATCTGCACACCTACGTACAGATCCGTGCCCGAGGTGAGGTCACTGATCCTGGCCTTGTGGCCGCGTTGAAATTCCCTGGCCATGCGTTACGACCGTCCCCCATCCGAATGTGAGTGCGTCGCGACAGGCTAACGGCAAACACGGGCACCGGAGGAAGTCGGTACAGACCCGGTACGAAACCCGTGCGCGACCGTGTCGGACCCCCTTCGGGGCCGCGCGGGCTACTCGCTGCGGGCTCCGGGCACGTGCGGCAGCCGGTCCGCGGCGACCACACCCTCCAGGTAGCCCCTGGCGCGCTCGGTCCGCGGATACGCCTCCAGGAGCCGCCAGAACCGGGGCCCGTGCCCGGGGACCAGCAGGTGCGCCAGCTCGTGCAGGAGGACGTAGTCGACGACGTACTCGGGCATGCCCTGGAGGCGGTGCGACAGCCGGATGCTTCCCTCGGACGGGGTGCACGAGCCCCAGCGGGTGTTCTGGTTGGTGACCCAGCGGACCGAGGTGGGCCGGGCCCGGCCATCGAAGTACTGTCCCGACAGGCGCTCGGCGCGCTCGGCCAGCTCGGCGTCGCCCAGGACGCGCTTGCTCTCCTGGGCGGCCAGCTTGTCCAGCATGACGCTCACCCAGCGTTGCTCCTCGGCCTCGGACATCCGGGCGGGGATCAGCACGACGGTGCGATCACCCTCCCGGTACGCGGAGACCGTCCGGCGTCGCCGGGCGCTTCTGCGCACCTCGATCGCGCTCGTCCCCGGGCCGCTCGGCGGTGGATTCGTCGGTGTGCGCGGGGGTGCCCCGGCGCGGTGCAGTGGGTCGGCGGACACGCCACGACGTTACCCGCTGCACACGGGGAAGTCCCGGCTCCGGGACGCATCGGTGCCGATCCACCACTCGTCCTGGGAGACGGGCGGCTGATTCGTATGACTAATAGCCAGCGTCTGTGGACAACTTTCGACGCCTCTCCGCGCATCCGGGCATGCTGGCACTCGCCGGCGGATTCGCGACCGGCGGCGGGGCCCGAACCCGGACACCGCGAGACATACGGGGGACCTGGCATGCATCCGATGGTGAAGCCCGCGCTCAGGCGCGGCTGGCGCGACCTGAACACCGTGCAGTTCGGAATGACACCGGCGCACGCGCTGACACTGGCACCGGTGGACACGGCGACGGGCAGCTTCCTCGAACTGCTCAACGGCACCCGTGGCCCGGCGCTGCTGCGCGAGGCGGGGCACCGCATGGATCTGCCGGACGGGCACGTCGACCGGGTCGTGGAGCGACTGGCGCTGGCCGGTCTGCTGGACGACTCCCGGGGCGGCGGGCCGGCCGCCGACGCGCTGCGCGCGAAGAAGGAGGTTCTCGACCGACTCCGCCCCGACCTGGCCTCGCTGTCCCTGACGACCTCGGAACCGGGCGACGCGATCAGACACCTGGCCGCCCGACGCACCCTGCGGGTGGGTGTGAGGGGCGCCGGACGAGTGGGCGCGGTGCTGGCCGGCCTGCTGTCGGGCGCGGGCGTCGGCGAGATCGACGTGCGCGACGGCGGACGCGTCGAGCCGTGGGACGTCGCTCCGGGCGGCCTGCCCGCCGAGTCGGTCGGCGACCGCCGGGACGAGACGGCCCGCCGCCTCGTACGCCGGGCCGCTCCCGACCGGCCTCCCCGCCGAGGCCCGACGACACCGCCGGAGGAAGGCGACCCGGGCCTCTCCCTGGTGATCGTCGCCCCGCGCGACGACGTCGCGGTGCACACCCCCGATCCCACCGCCGCGGAGTCCCTGATGGCCTCCGGCACACCCCACCTCTACGCCGGTGTCGTGGAGGGAACCGGTGTCGTCGGCCCCCTGGTCCTGCCCGGCGAGACGGGGTGCGCCGGCTGTCTGCACGCGGACCGCACGGACCGGGACCCCGCCTGGCCGCGGCTGGTGGCGCAGTGGCGCTCCGGCCGGCAGCGCCGGGTACCGCCCTGCGACCTCGCCCTGGCGACGACCGTCGCCGGGTTCGCGGCGGCTCAGGCGCTCGCCTCCCTGGACGGCCGCACGCCCTCCGCCACCGGGGCCCGCTGGGAGGTCTCGCTGCCCGGCCTGCGATGGCGGGTGCGGCAGGTGCGGCCGCACCCTTCGTGCCCCTGCGGGGCGGCCCGGAAAGGTAAGCAGGAACACATCCCCGAGGACGGGGGGTGGCGCGCGACAATGGCTGGGCAAGGGCCGTCAGCGGAAGTACGCCACGAGGCGGAACCGGCGCGGCCGGCTGGGACTTGGAGGGCGCATGTCTGATCTTCCGCGCAAGGCGGTCACCCGGACCGCCAAGCTCGCCGCGCTCCCGCTCGGCTTCGCCGGGCGGGCCACCTGGGGGCTGGGCAAGCGAATCGTCGGCGAGTCCGCGGAGATCGTCGGCCAGCAGCTGCAGCAGCGCACCGCGGAGCAGTTGTTCAAGGTGCTGGGCGAGCTCAAGGGCGGGGCGATGAAGTTCGGACAGGCCCTGTCCGTCTTCGAGTCGGCACTGCCCGAGGAGGTCGCCGGCCCCTATCGTGCGGCGCTGACCAAGCTGCAGGAGGCGGCACCGCCGATGCCGACGCGCACCGTGCACTCCGTGCTGGCGGAGCGGCTCGGTGAGGACTGGCAGGACCTGTTCCTGGAGTTCGAGGACAAGCCCGCCGCGGCCGCCTCGATCGGCCAGGTGCACCGGGGGGTGTGGCACGACGGCCGCGAGGTGGCGGTCAAGGTGCAGTACCCGGGCGCCGGGGAGGCACTGCTGTCCGACCTGAACCAGCTCAGCCGCTTCGCCCGCCTGCTCGGCCCGCTGGCCCCCGGCATGGACATCAAGCCGCTGATCACAGAGCTGAAGGACCGGGTCTCGGAGGAGCTGGACTACGACCTGGAGGCGCAGGCCCAGCGGACGCACGCCGAGGTCTTCGACGACGACCCGGACATCGTGGTGCCGGACGTCGTCCACCAGTGCGAGCAGGTGCTGATCACCGAGTGGATCGACGGCATCCCGATGTCGGAGATCATCTCGAACGGCACGCAGGAGCAGCGCGACCGGGCGGGTCAGTTGCTGGCCCACTTCCTGTTCTCCGGTCCCGCGCGCACCGGGCTCCTGCACGCCGACCCGCACCCCGGCAACTTCCGGCTGCTGCCCGGCGGGCCTCGGGGCGAGGACGACTGGCGCCTGGGCGTCCTGGACTTCGGCACGGTCGACCGCCTTCCGGGCGGTCTGCCCGAACCCATCGGCGAGGCCCTGCGCATGACACTGGACGGCGAGGCGGAGGCCGTCTACGAGATGCTCTGCACGGAGGGCTTCGTCAAGGAGTCGATAGAGCTGGACCCAGACGCCGTTCTCGAGTACCTGCTTCCGATCATCGAGCCGGCCAGGGTCGACGCGTTCACCTTCACCCGCGGCTGGATGCGGAGCCAGGCCGCCCGCATCGGCGACCCCCGCTCCCCCGCGTACCAGCTGGCCAAGCAGCTCAACCTGCCGCCGGCGTATCTCCTGATCCACCGCGTGACCCTGAGCACCATCGGTGTGCTCTGCCAGCTGGGGGCCACGGTCCGGCTGCGCGACGAGTTGGAGGAGTGGCTGGTCGGGTTCGTCGCCGAGGACGAGGCCGAGGCGGAGGGGACGGCCTCGGAGGCCTGATCCACTGATCGACTGATCCACCGGAGCCGAACGCGCCGTGGGGGCCGGTCCGTTCGAACGGACCGGCCC
>NZ_JBHWKU010000017.1:93795-121168 GCF_042730645.1 Streptomyces sp. NPDC059906 | reverse complement strand
GTGGGCCCGGCCTGGGCGGCTTGACCCTCGTATCTCGTTACCCCGGGCTGCGCACGGCGCGGGGGGGGCGGGCCGTTTCTTCGGCCCGGCCCCCCACGGGCGGAGCTTCGTCTCCCGCCGGGAGACCACTGCTTCAGGTGTGTCGGTTACTGCATGACCGCCATGGCCAGCGCACGCCGAGCACGCATCGAGGCGCGCTCCGCCCGGCGCTGCATCCGGCGAGCGGTCGCCAGGCGCAGCGCCCGGCGTTCCTGCTCGGCCTCATGCAGGCGGTCGTGCATATGCGCACGTGCCAGGGCTTCTGGGATGAGTTGCATTTCACGGGTCCTGTTCTGACGCGAGTCCTTCGCGCCACTGGTGGTGAAGTCTTCAGGCGCGGTGCCTGCGATGTCGTGGGTGGACGGCTTCATCGGGGCCTGCTTCTGGGGGTCGTACGTCAGGGGGCGGTCGATCGTTCCTGCGGTGTTCATGCCGAAACCGGGTTCTTGCGCGGGCGACCGCGGGGCCGCTTCCGGGCGACGACGACACCCTGGACGAACAGCTCGCCACCCCAGACGCCCCAGGGCTCACGCCGCTCCTTGGCACCGGCGAGGCAGGCCTCGATCAGCGGGCAGGTGCGGCAGAGGGACTTGGCGTACTCCACGTCCGCCGGGGACTCGGCGAAGAAGACCTCCGGGTCGTAGGAGCGGCAGGGGACGGGTACGCCGAGGTTCTCGATGGCGTCGTCGAGCGCGGTGAGCGCGGTGAGCGGGGTCAAGGTGGAGTCCTCCGTGGAACAGGGCTTGGGGATCGTGTCGGAAGGCGGTACGGACGGGGCGTGCGCTTCGAGTTGCACGGGGTGGTCTTCCTCGTCTGTTCGTTCCGGCCGGTTGACCGGGTAGCGGCTTGGTACCGGGTTCTTTTCTTGTCCCGAGGCTCCTTCGTGCTGTCGCCCCCGTTCGGGGACAAACAGAAGGGCCGCGGATCCCGGGTGGGGTTCCGCGGCCCTGAAGGCGCCGGCCTGATCGGCGATCAGGCTGGATCACTCCAGGGTTCTGGCCCACGGAAGGCCCACATCAGGTGGTGCTGCGTCGTCTGCTTCCGGAATCCGGCACCGGTCGCGGTAAAGGCATAGGCCTGCGCCTGTGCCGCTACTGCTGCTTCCAGTGCCTTGGTCGGTCGCTCATTGCGCTCCCGGACGGGAAGGCCCGCGGGAGCAGCGGCGGCGGCAGCCGGACGCACGGCACGAATGCCGGACAGACCGGTGCCCGAGTGAGAAGCGCCGAGCGTGCACAGGGAGACGGCCGAGCGATCGGTCATTTTGGCGGTGGAGCTGACGACGAAGCTGCTGTTGATGCTGATCACTGGACTCGCCTCCTCTCGGCGTCTCGGTGGACTGGGACGAACCAGTCCGCGGATATGCAAGTACAACACGGATTCAGGGCCTCCGGGAAGGCCGCTGTTCCCGTGACCAAGAACCTATGGGGATTCCCGGGGCATGCGCAAACTATTTTTTCGACGAGTTTGTATCAGTCGTCCTCGTCAAGCCCCACACCTTCCTGGCCTGCGCAGATGGCCAGGACGTCGGTCCCGTAGCGATTGAGCTTGCGCATCCCGACCCCCGGGATCCTGGCCAGCTCCCGCTCGTCCTCCGGGACGGACTCGGCGATCGCCATCAGCGTCTTGTCGGTGAAGACGCAGAACGCGGGCTGTCCGCTGCGCCCCGCCTGCACCGCCCGCCACTCGCGCAACCGCTCGTAGACGCCCTCGTCCATGTCCGACGGGCACCCCTCGCAGCGCATCAGCTTCATCTCACCGGCGTCGGTGAGCGTGCGTCCGCAGACCCGGCAGCGGGCCGGCGTCCGCTGGGCCCGTCTCGGCACGGCGGCCGCGCCACCACCGTCGCCGCCGCCTCGGAACCCGTGCTCCACGCCCCCGGCACCCCCGGCGGCCGCCTGCCCGCCCGCCGTGCCAGAACCGGGCCGCAGCCCCTTCAGAAAGCGGCTGGGCCTGCGGTTCGGCCGGCCACCGGGCGACCGGGCCAGCGCCCAGGACAGGTGCAGGCGTTCACGCGCGCGGGTGACACCGACGTAGAGAAGGCGGCGTTCCTCCTCGATCTGCTCGTCGGTCTTTGCGTAGGTGATCGGCATCATGCCCTCGGCGACGCCGACCAGGAACACGACGTCCCACTCCAGGCCCTTGGCCGAGTGCAGGGAGGCGAGGGTGACGCCCTGCACCGTCGGGGCGTGCTGGGCGCCCGCGCGCTCGTCGAGTTCCACGACGAGGTCGCTCAGCGTGGCTCCCGCTCTGGCGGCGGCGAAGTCCTGGGCCAGTCCCACCAGGGCGGCCAGCGACTCCCACCGCTCCCGGACGGCGCCCGACCCGGCCGGGGGCTCGGTCGTCCAGCCCTCCCCGGACAGCACCGCGCGCACCTGCGAGGGCAGGTCGACGGCGTCGTCGAGGAGGGAGTCGTTGCCGCCGAAGCGGGCGGCGGCCCGCAGTGCACTGCCGGCCTTGCGCACCTCGGGCCGGTCGAAGAAGCGCTCCGCGCCCCGCAACTGGTACGGGACCCCGGCGTCGGCGAGTGCCTGCTCATAGGTCTCCGACTGGGAGTTGGTCCGGAACAGGACCGCGATCTCGGCGGCCGGAACGCCCGAGTCGATGAGCTCGCGGATGCGGCGGGCGGCGCCCTCGGCCTCGGCCGGTTCGTCGGAGTACTCGGCGTAGCCGGGCTCGGGGCCCGTGGGCCGCTGGGAGACCAGCTCCAGGCGGTGATCGGCGGCCCGGCCCCGGGCCTGGGCGAGCAGACCGTTGGCGAGGTGGACGACCTGGGGGGTGGAACGGTAGTCGCGGACCAGCTTGACGACGGTGGCGCCGGGGTGGCGGCCGCGGAAGTCGAGCAGATGGTCGGGGGTTGCTCCCGTGAACGAATAGATCGTCTGGCTGGCGTCGCCGACCACGCACAGGTCGTCGCGGTCCCCGAGCCACAGCTCCAGCAGACGCTGCTGGAGGGGGCTGACGTCCTGGTACTCGTCGACCACGAAGTGCTGGTACTGGGCGCGGACCTGCTCGGCGACATCGTGCCGGTCCTGGAGGACGGCCACCGTCAGCAGCAGCACGTCCTCGAAGTCGATGACGGAGCGCGCGCGCTTGAGGTCCTCGTAGGCGGCGTACAGCTGCGCGATCTCCGCCGGGTCGCGGGGCGCCTCACGGCCGGCCTTGGCAGCCGCCGGGGCGTAGTCGGCGGGCACCGTCTGGGTCACCTTGGACCACTCGATCTCCGCGGTGACGTCGCGCAGCTCGCCCCGGTCGAGGCGGATGCGGCAGGCGGCGGCCGCGTCGGCGACGAGCTGGATCTTGCGGTCGACGAGCCTGGGCAGGGAACCGCCGATCGCTTTCGGCCAGAAGTACTGGAGCTGCCGCAGCGCCGCCGAGTGGAAGGTGCGGGCCTGCACACCGGCGGCGCCGAGCTGGCGCAGCCGACCGCGCATCTCGCCGGCCGCGCGGTTGGTGAAGGTGACGGCGAGCACGCTGGAGGGCTGGAGGATCCCGGCGCGCACCCCGTAGGCGATGCGGTGGGTGATCGCCCGGGTCTTGCCCGTACCGGCTCCCGCCAGCACGCACACCGGGCCGCGCAGGGCGGTCGCCACCTCGCGCTGCTCGGGGTCGAGCCCTTCGAGCACCGCGTCGGCCGAGTCCGGTACCTGCGGGAAGAGGGTGGAGTGCGTTGCTGCTGTCACACCGCCATGCTGCCAGGTCTCGCGGGACGGGTGAGTCGGTTGTCCACAGGCACACATCGATAGTCGTATCAATGCGACAGTCGTCACGCGGTGGGAGTGCGCGACGGGAATGGTCGTGCCGCCGCGGACGTTCACTTCCTGCGATCTCATCCCCGAGCCGCCGCTTTCCGAGTCGCCTAAGGAGCACGAGAGACATGTCGGGCACTGTGACGATGTACAGCACCACCTGGTGCGGCTACTGCCGTCGGCTGAAGAGCCAGATGGACCGCGAGGGCATCGCGTACACCGAGGTCAACATCGAGCAGGACCCGGAGTCCGCCGCGTTCGTGGAGAAGGCGAATGGCGGAAACCAGACGGTGCCCACCGTGCTCTTCCCCGACGGCTCCACTCTGACGAACCCGTCGCTGGCGCAGGTGAAGCAGAAGGTCGGCGCGTAGCGGGCCGGCCGGACAGCACGACGAGAGGGGCGGCCCTCCCCCGACGGGGACGGCCGCCCCTCTCGTGGCGTCTACGGCGTCCGGGCTCAGAAGGCGCTGCGCGTCGGCAGTGGCCTGCCGTACCAGAGCTCGATGAGGCGGGCCGCGATCGAGATGCCGTAGGGCGGCAGGACCTCGCCGGACTCGAAGGCGGCGCCCAGCTCCTCGCGGGAGAACCAGCGGGCCTCGTGGATCTCGTCGCCGTCCACGTTGATCTCGGTCGAGGTGGCGTGGGCCATGAAGCCGAGCATCAGGCTGGACGGGAAGGGCCACGGCTGGCTCGCGACGTACTCGACCTGGCCGACGGTGACGCCGGCCTCCTCCTGGACCTCGCGGCGCACCGACTGCTCGATGGACTCGCCGGGCTCCACGAAACCGGCGAGGGTCGAGAAGCGGCCCTCGGGCCAGTGCACCTGGCGGCCGAGCAGGATGCGGTCCGCACCGTCCGTGACCGCCATGATCACCGCGGGGTCGGTACGCGGGTAGTGCTCGGCGCCGCAGGCGGGGCAACGGCGGATGTGGCCGGCCGCGGCGATGACGGTGCGTTCTCCGCAGCGGGAGCAGAACCGGTGCAGGCGCTGCCAGTTCTCCAGGGCGACCGCGTGGGCCATCAGTCCGGCGTCGCGGGGGGACAGGAGCAGGCCGGCCTCGCGCAGGCCCGCCGGGCGCGCGGACTGGTCCATGCGGCCGGGCAGGGAGTCCTTCTGGAGGGCGAAGTAGCTGGTCCCGTCCTCGTCGGTGCCCAGGAAGTAGCGGTGTGCCTCGGTGAGCGGGGCCTCGAAGGAGGGGGTCATGACGAGTTCGGTGGCCCCGTCGGGCGTCTCGTCGATGAGGACCTGTCCGCCGGAGACCACGAAGCAGCGCGTCGAGGGGTGGCTCCACGCCGCCGCGAGCCAGGCCTCGTCGAGGCGGTGGTGGGCGGCGCGGTCGATGCCGCTGGGGGCGGTGAGCGAGATGGGACGGTCGGCGGTGCGGTCGGTCCAGGTGGTCACGGGTGCTTCCAACTCCCCCGGTGAGCGGTTCGGTTCGGCAGGCGGTTTCGGCGGTTCGTACGGCGGGTGGTGACCGGGGCCGGGAGGGCTCGGCGGGTGCGGGGCGGCGTTTCCAGTGTGCCGCGCGCGATGCCGGTCGGGTCCCGGGCCGTGCACCACGCTCAGGGCGCGTGACGCCAGTGCTCCCCCAGGTCGCCCCAGAGGTGGGCGGAGGTTTCGACGCCCTTGAGGAGCAGGTCCAGTTCCACCTTCTCGTCGGGGGCGTGCCAGCCGTCGGACGGGACGGAGATGCCCAGGAAGAGCACCGGGGCGCCGAGAACCTCCTGGAGGTCGGCGGCCGGGCCGGAGCCGCCCTCGCGCGTGAAGCGGACCGGTGTGCCGAAGGCCCGTTCCATCGCGCGGGCGACGGACCGCAGAGCCGGGTGGTCCAGCGGCGTCAGACACGGGCGGGTGGCGGAGCCGAAGACGACCTCGCAGCGGATGCCCGCGGGTACCTGCTCGTCGGCCCAGGCGCGGACGGCCTTCTCCACGTGATCGGGGTCCTGGCCCGCGACGAGGCGGAAGGAGAGCTTCACCATGGCGGACGACGGGATGATCGTCTTGCTTCCGGGGCCCTGGTAGCCGCCGCCGATGCCGTTGACCTCGGCGGTGGGGCGGGCCCAGATGCGCTCCAGGGTGGTGTGTCCGGCTTCGCCGTGGGCGGCGTACGACTTGGCCGTGCGCAGCCACTGCCGCTCGTCGAAGGGCAGCTCGGCGAAGAGCTCGCGCTCCCGGTCGGTGAGGTCGGCCACTCCGTCGTAGAAGCCGGGTATCGCCACGCGCGCGTGCTCGTCGTGCAGGGCGGCGACGAGGCGTGCGACGGCGGTGGCCGGGTTGGGGACCGCGCCGCCGAAGGAGCCCGAGTGGATGTCCTGGTCGGGGCCGTGCAGCCGGATCTCGCACTCGGCGAGGCCCCGCATGCCGGTGCAGACGGTGGGGGTGTCCTCGGACCACATGCCCGTGTCGGAGACGACGACCGCGTCGGCGGTGAGCCGCTCGGCGCGCTCCTCGACGAGGGCACGGAAGTGCGGGGAGCCGGATTCCTCCTCGCCCTCGATCAGCAGTTTGAGGTTCACCGCGGGAGCCGTACGGTCGGTGGCGGCGAGGTGGGCGCGGACGCCGAGTGTGTGGAAGAACACCTGCCCCTTGTCGTCGGCAGCCCCGCGCGCGTAGAGGCGGTTCTCGCGGACGACGGGGTCGAAGGGCTCGCTGTTCCAGCCGTCCTCGCGGGCGGCGGGCTGTACGTCGTGGTGGCCGTAGACGAGGACCGTCGGTGCCTGCGGGTCCCCGGAGGGCCACTCGGCGAACACCGCGGGGGCGCCCCGGGTCGGCCAGACCTCCGCGGTCGGGAAGCCGGTCTCCTTCAGCTTGGCGGCGAGCCAGTCGGCGCTGCGGCGCACATCGGTCGCGTGGTCGGGCTGGGCCGACACGGACGGGATGCGCAGCCATTCGACGAGGTCGTCGAGGAAGGCGGCGCGGTGCTGCTCGATGTACGTGCGGACAGCGCTGACAGCATTGTCAACGGGGTGGCTCATGCTTACGAGCCTATCGGCCCGCGCGGACACCCCGGTCGTGCGGTTCGTCACCGACCGGCTCGGCCAGCAGCAGCTTCTCGAGCGCCGCGCGGTCCGGCAGCCCCTCGGGCCGTACGACCTCGCCGGTGCGTACGTACAGGAAGGCGGCCGTCACCGAGGCGGGCGGTACGTGCTGCTGCTCGGCCCAGGCGATGCGGTAGAGCGCGAGCTGGAGCGGGTCGGCGGTGGCGGCGCGGTTGGTCTTCCAGTCGACGATCTCGTACGTCGCGGTGTCGCCGTCGCCCTCCTTGTAGACGGCGTCGATGCGGCCGCGTACGACCCGCCCGGCGAGCGAGAGCTGGAACGGCGCCTCGACACGGAACGGTGTGCGGCGGGCGTACTCGGTGCGCTCGAAGGCGTCCTTCAGGAACTCCAGGTCGTGGTCGTCGGCGATCTCGGCGTCGCCGCCGGGCAGCTCCTCCGGTTCGAGCAGGGGCAGGGTCAGCGGTTCGAACCGGGCCTCCACCCAGGCGTGGAACCGGGTGCCGCGGCGGGCGGCGGGCTGGGGCGGGCGGGGCATGGGCCGGGCCAGCTCCTGGGCGAACCCGTCCGGGTCGGCGGCCAGGCTCAGCAGCTGGGAGGCGGTCAGCGACGCCGGAAGGGGCACTTCGGTGACGCTCTCGCGGGCGCGCAGGAGCTCTCCGGTGAGCGCGTCGAGGTCGCGGTCCCAGGAGGCGACGGTGCGCGCCTCCTCCGGTGTGAGGCGAGCGGGAGCGGGGACGGGTGCGGTGCCTGGGGGCTGTTCGGGGGGCGGTGCCTGGTGCGGGACGGTGGGGCTGCCCGGCGGGGCGGCGGGGCTCCGCGGCGCGGTGGGGGCCTCCTGCGCGGCGGCGGGGCGGCCCGTGGTCCAGCTGTCCCAGTCGGCGGAGTCCCCGGCCCGGTCGGGCTCCGCTTCCTCCGGGAGTTCCTCGTCGTCCTCCGGGGGCGGCGGCCAGTCCGGGTCCTCGTGGGCGGCGGGGACGGAGGGGAGACCGCCTTCCTGGGCGGCGAGTCCGTCCAGGTGGGCGAGGACCGTCTCGGCGGCGGCCCGGCGCCGCGCGAGTGCCGCGTCGTCCAGGGGCAGGGGCCAGACCTCGTCGGCGGCCGCCCGGTGGAGGGCCGGGTTCTCCTCGTCCTCCGCCGGTTCGTCCGCCCAGACCTCGATCTCGCCGTGTCCGGCCGCGCAGTGCTCGTACAGGGCCGTCAGGAAGTCGGACGGACCGCGGGGCTTCTTCTGGCTGGGTCCCCACCAGTGGCCGGAGCCGAGGAGCAGGGAGCGGGGGCGCGTGAAGGTGACGTAGCCGAGGCGGAGCTCCTCGGTGTGCTGGTGGTCCTTCATGGCCTCGTGGAAGGCCTTCAGGCCGCGGGAGTCCCAGGAGGCGACGTCGGGCAGGGTCTCGGCGTCGCCGCGCAGGCCGTGCGGCAGCACCTTGCCCTGGGCGGTCCACTTCTCCCGGCCCTGACCGCTGGGGAAGGTGCCGGTGACGAGGCCGGGCACGGCGACGACGTCCCACTCGAGGCCCTTGGACTTGTGCGCGGTGAGTACCTTGACGGTGTTCTCCCCGCCGGGCAGCGCGTTGTCCAGGCCCTTCTCGTACTGCGCGGCGGTGCGCAGGAAGCCCAGGAAGGCGAGCAGGGTGGCCTCTCCGTCGCCCGCGGCGAAGGACGCGGCGACGTCGAGGAAGTTCGACAGGGTCTCGCGGCGGCGGGCCGCCAGGGCGTGCGGGGACGCCGACAGCTCGACCTCCAGGCCGGTGACGGCGAGGACGCGGTGCAGGACGTCCATGAGCGGGTCGGACAGGGCTCGGCGCAGCTCGCGCAGTTCGGTGGCGAGCCGGGCGAACCGCACGCGCGCGTCCGCCGAGAAGGGCAGCCCGTCGTCGTCCCCGGTGCCGTCCAGCGGCGTCTCCAGGAAGGTGTCGAGGGCGTCCGCGAGCGATATCACCTCGGACGGGTCGACCCCCTCGACGGCCTCGGCGAGCCTCCGGTCGGGGTCGTCGTCGCCCGCCACGCGCGCGTGGCTCACCAGCAGCCGGGCGCGGCGTCCCAGGAGGGCGAGGTCGCGCGGGCCGATGCGCCAGCGCGGGCCGGAGAGCAGCCGGACCAGAGAGGCGTTGGCACCCGGGTCCTGGAGGACTTCGCAGACGGCGACCAGGTCGGCCACCTCGGGCAGGTGCAGCAGCCCGGACAGGCCGACGACCTCCACGGGGACGTCACGGGCCACCAGCGCGCCCTGGATCTCCGCGAAGTCGGTCGCCGTGCGGCACAGGACGGCGATCTCACCGGGCGCCTTGCCGGTGCGCACGAGGTGGGCGACGGAGTCGGCGATCCAGTCGATCTCCTCGGCGTGGGTGCGCAGCAGGGCGCAGCGGACCATGCCGTCGCGTTCGGCGCCCGGGGCGGGGCGCAGGGCCTCCACGCCCGCGTGCATGGCGCGCAGGGGCTCGGCGAGGCCGTTGGCGAGGTCGAGGAGGCGGCCGCCGCTGCGGCGGTTCTCGCTGAGCGCCTGGCGGGCTGCGGGCCGACCGTCGGCGTGGGCGAAGTGTTCGGGGAAGTCGTCCAGGTTGGCGACGGAGGCGCCGCGCCAGCCGTAGATCGCCTGGCAGGGGTCGCCCACGGCGGTCACGGGATGGCCGGTGCCGCCGCCGAACAGGCCCGCCAGGAGGATGCGCTGGGCCACGGAGGTGTCCTGGTACTCGTCCAGCAGCACGACCCGGTAGTCGTCGCGCAGGACGCGGCCCACCTCGGGGAGCCCGGCGAGTTGCGCGGACAGGGCGATCTGGTCGCCGAAGTCGAGCAGGTCCTGCCGGCGTTTGGCGGCCCGGTAGCGGATCACCAGGTCGGCCAGTTCGCGGCGGGCGGCGGCGGCCTCGGGGACCTTGCGCAGGTCGGCGTTGCTGAGCCGGACGCCGTCCAGGGTGTCCAGGAGGCCGGTGTCCCAGTCGCGCAGGTCTTCGGGGAGCACGAGGTGCTCGGCCAGTTCGCCGTCGAGGGCGAGGAGGTCGCTGACCAGGTCGGCGAAGGACCGGGTGAGCGCCGGGTAGGGTCCGGGGGCCTCGCGCAGGACCCTCGCGGCGAGCTGGTAGCGGGTGGCGTCGGCGAGCAGGCGGGAGGTCGGCTCAAGGCCGAGGCGCAGACCGTGGTCGGTCAGGAGGCGGCCCGCGAAGGCGTGGTACGTCGAGATCGCGGGCTCGCCCGGCGGGTGGTCCGGGTCGATCACGTCCGGGTCGGTCACGCCCGCTCTGATCAGGGCCGTACGGACGCGTTCGGCTAGTTCGCCGGCCGCCTTGTTGGTGAAGGTGAGCCCGAGGACCTGCTCCGGGGCGACCTGGCCGGTGCCGACCAGCCACACCACGCGTGCCGCCATCACCGTCGTCTTGCCGGACCCGGCTCCGGCCACGATCACCTGCGGTGCGGGCGGCGCGACGACGCAGGCCGTCTGCTCGGGGGTGAAGGGGATGCCGAGGAGCTCCTTGAGCTGCTCGGGATCGGTGATGTGGGCAGGCACGTCAGAGAGGCTAGCGGCGGCCACTGACAGCGGGTGCCGGATGTCCGCTCGGGCCGGAGGGAAGCGCAGGTCAGCCCGTGTGGTGCGACGTGTCACACCGACCGCACGGCGCGGCGGCTCCGGTCGGCCGGGGCGGCTCCGGTCAGCCGGGGCGGCTCCGGCCCCACGCCCGGACTTCCGGCACACGGCCTCGCGGCGCCCGGCACCCGTCGCTCACTCCACGACGTGCCGCCCCTCGGGGCGAGCGCTGCACGACGCGCGGAACGAACAGTGGGTGCAGTGCTGGCCCGCGGTCGGGGTGAACCGTTCGTCCAGGACCTTGCCGGCGGCCGTGGCCAGCAGGTCGCCGACCCACTCGCCCTCCGGCCCGTCCTGCGACTCCTGTGCCTGCACCTTGGGCAGGGTCTCGCCGCCGTCGCGCTTGGCCGCGCCCTGGCGCAGGTGGACGAGCTCGGCGCCGCCCGGTTGCGGGCGCACGCCGTCGAAGGCCTCGTCGACGGCGCCCTCGCGGACGGCGAGCTGGTACACGGCGAGCTGGGGGTGGCGGGCCACCTCCGAGGAGGTGGGCGCCTGTTTGCCCGTCTTGAAGTCCACGACGTAGGCGCGGCCGTCGCCGTCGGCCTCCACGCGGTCCATCTGGCCGCGGATGCGCACCTCGTAGTCGCCCGCCTCCAGGGTCACGTCGAAGTCGTGCTCGCTCGCCACCGGGGTGCGTCCGGCGCGGTCCATGACGTGCCACTTCAGGAAGCGTTCCAGCGCCACGCGCGCGTTGGCCTTCTCCTGGGCCGACTTCCACGGCGCGTCGAAGGCGAGCGCGTTCCACACGGAGTCCAGACGCTCCATGAGGACGGCGAGGTCGGCCGGGGTGTGTCCGGAGGCCACCTCGTCGGCGAGCACATGCACCACGTTGCCGAAGCCCTGGGCGGTCGTCGCGGGCGCGTCGGCCTTCACCTCACGGCCCAGGAACCACTGCAGGGCGCAGGTGTTGGCCAGCTGGTCCAGGGCGCTGCCGGAGAGCGTGACGGGCTGGTCGCGCTCGCGCAGCGGCACCTTGCTCTCGGTCGGGTCCCACATGCCCCACCAGCGGTAGGGGTGGGCGGACGGCACCAGGGGACGGCCGTCCTCGTCGGTCAGGGCGGCGAGGCGGGCCAGACGGCGCGCGGCGGCCTCTCTCAGCGGCTCGGAGACGCGGGGGTCGACGGTGGTGGCGCGCAGTTCCGCGACGAGCGCCGCGACGGCGAGGGGGCGGCGCGGGCGGCCGGTGACATCGGCGGGTTCGACGCCGAGTTCGGTCAGGAAGCGGGACGGCTGGTCCCCGTCGTCGGCCGGTGCCTTCACCGCGGTCACGACGAGCCGTTCACGCGCGCGCGTGGCGGCCACGTAGAACAGGCGGCGCTCCTCGGCGAGCAGGGCTTTGGGGGTGAGGGGTTCGGCGAGTCCGTCGCGGCCGATCCGGTCGGCCTCCAGGAGGGAACCGCGGCGGCGCAGGTCCGGCCACAGGCCCTCCTGGACGCCGGCCACGACGACGAGCCGCCACTCCAGCCCCTTGGAGCGGTGCGCGGTCATCAGGCGGACGGCGTCGGGGCGTACCGCGCGCCGCGCGAGCGTGTCGGCGGCGATGTCCTCGGCGTCGATCTCCTCCAGGAAGTTCAGGGCACCCCGGCCGCCGGTGCGCTCCTCCGCGCGGGCGGCGGTCGCGAACAGGGCGCACACGGCGTCCAGGTCGCGGTCGGCGTTGCGCCCGGCGGCGCCGCCGCGCCGGGCGGAGCGTTCCAGGCGGGTGGGCCAGGGGGTGCCGTCCCACAGGTCCCACAGCGCCTCTTCGGCGCTGCCGCCTTCCGCCAGGCGCTCACGTGCCTTGCGCAGGAGCGCGCCGAGCCGCTGGGCGCCGCGCGCGTATGCGGGGTCGTGCACGGCGAGCCGCTCCGGCTCGGCCAGCGCCCGCGCGAGCAGTTCGTCCGAGGGCGGCGGCAGCGGGTTGCCCGCGGCGCGCTGCTCGTCGCGCAGGGCTCGGCCGAGGCGGCGCAGGTCGGCGGCGTCCATTCCGGCGAGGGGCGAGGTGAGCAGGGTGAGAGCGGTCTCGGTGGACAGCCAGCACGGCTCGTCCGCGCGGTGCGCGCGTTCACCGCGCGGCGGCTTCGTCGCCGCGTCTCCGCCCTCGTCCACGTCCGCGTCGGCGTCGGCGTCGGCGTCGGGCTCGGCATCCGCGTCGGTATCGGCGTCGGGGTCGTCACCGGCGTCCGCGTCCGTGTGCGCTTCCGCACCGGAGTCGTCACCGGCGCCGGCGCGCGGATCAGCGTCGGCCTCGCGCCCGACCGCCCCGGGCCGCTCCCCCGCCGAGGCCCCCGTGTCGGCCTCCGCCTCGGCCACGGCTCGCAGCGCCATCAGCAGGGGCGCCACCGCGGGCTCGTGGCGCAGGGGGAGGTCGTCGCCGTCGATGTCCAGGGGGACGCCGGCCGCGGTGAGGGCACGGCGGAGCGTGGGGATGGTGCGCGCACCGGCGCGTACCAGGACGGCCATGTCGCGCCACGGGACGCCGTCCTCCAGGTGCGCCCGGCGCAGGATGTCGGCGATGTTGTCCAGTTCGGTGCCGGAGGTCGGATACGTGTACGCCTCGACCCGCCCGCCGTCCCGCACCGGAGCCAGCTCACGGTGGGCGCGCACCTTGTCGGCGGGGAGGCGGGTCAGGGGCATGCGCTGGGTCAGCAGCCTGGTGGCGGCCAGCAGGCCTGACCCGGACCGGCGGCCGGTCCGCAGTACCCCGACCGGCGCCGGACGGCCGTCCGCGCGCGGGAAGGCGGTCGGGAAGTCCAGGATGCCGTTCACGTCCGCGCCCCGGAAGGCGTAGATCGACTGGTCGGGATCGCCGAAGGCGACCAGGGTGCGCCCGCCGTCCGCCAGCGCGTGCAGCAGCCGTACCTGGGCCGGGTCGGTGTCCTGGTACTCGTCCACGTACACCGCGTCGTACTGGGCGGTCAGGTGCGCGGCGACCTCGGGGCGGCGGGCGAGGAGCACCGCGCGGTGGACCAGTTCGGCGTAGTCGAGCACGCCCTGGAGGTCGAGCACGTCGAGGTACTCGGCGAGGAAGACGGCGGCGGCGCGCCAGTCGGGGCGGCCGATGCGGCGGGCGAAGGCCGCGAGCGCGTCCGGGCCGAGTCCCAGTTCGCGGCTGCGGGCGAGCACCGCGCGGACCTCGTCGGCGAAGCCGCGGGTGGTCAGGCAGGCCCGCAGCTCGTCGGGCCAGCGCACATGGGCGAGCCCGAGCCGCTCCAGGTCCACCTGTCCGGCGAGCAGCTCGCGCACCGTCACGTCCTGCTCCGGGCCGGACAGCAGCCGCAGCGGCTCCACGAACAGGTCGCTGTCCTGGTGGGCGCGGACCAGGGCGTAGCCGAACGAGTGAAAGGTCGTCGCCCGGGGCGCCCGCGCGGCGCCGATGCGCAGCGCCATCCGGTCGCGCAGCTCGACGGCCGCCTTGCGGCTGAAGGTGAGCACCAGGATGCGCTCGGGGTCGCCGCCCCTGGCGATCCGGTCCGCCACCGACTCGACCAGGGTGGTGGTCTTCCCCGTGCCCGGCCCGGCCAGGACGAGCAGCGGTCCGGACCGGTGGTCAACCACGGCGCGCTGTGCGGCGTCCAGACGAGGGGGGTTCATGCGAGCCGGCGGGGTACGCACCAGTCGGTAAGCGCCACGGCTCCCCCGTCGCACCTGGGGGTGCGGCGGGTGTCCGGTGGAGGAAGAGGAGCTCACGTGGTTCGCCGGTCCTGGTGGGTGTGCTGGTGGGCCGTCCGCGCCGTGGGCGGGGCGGTGGCCGCGGGATGAGGGGCACGCGTGCGGCCGACGCTACGCCGGAGAACGACGCGGAAGCGGTGCTTCCTCTTCTTCCCCCGGGTCACTCGCGGCACGAGCGCCCCCTGCCCCACGAACGTACGTCATGCCACGGACATGCCCGAAGTGCGTGGTTTACCTCATACGGATCACACGTCGCACATCGGCCGGTCCCATGGCGGAAGCTGTCAGGTGTGACCCTGTGCGCGTCCGTCGTGCCCCTGTGGGCGTCCGTCGCCGTCCCACCGCGCCCGCTTCAGGTCGAGGCGCGGCAGGTGCCCCTCCGCGGCCCTGCTCGCCTCCTTCAGGGGCGTGCCCTCCTCCCGGTAGCGGTCGAGCGCCTCCAGCTCGTGCCCGGCGAGCAGGACCCCGTCCGCGCGGACGACACGCCACCAGGGGACGCCTCCCCCGTAGAGGGACATCACCCGGCCGACCTGGCGGGGTCCCCCCTCCTCCAGGTACTCGGCCACGTCTCCGTAGGTCATGACGCGGCCCGGCGGGATCAGTTCGGTCATGTCGAGGACCCGCTCGGCGTACTCGGGCAGCGCGTCCGCGTTCTCCGGACGGACGCCGTCCGGAAGGCTCTGCTCGCTCATCCGCCCCATCCTGCCGCACCCGGCCGACAACGCGGCGCCCTCCCGAAAGCCCGCGTCCCTCGCCCACAGGCGGCGCTTCGGGCAGACTGTGCGGCCCGCACGGGGCACCCTGATGCCTGCCGAGGCAGACGCGGCATGCCACCATCGTGCGGGCGGTGACCAGTGATACGAGAGCAAGAAGAGGCGATGAAGCAGCAGGGTGTGCACCCCGAGGACGCCGAGGGCACCTCTGACGCTTCGTCGCGCCCGGACACCGCGGACGCGGGCGACGGGGCGGCCGGCGAGCGGGCGGCCGAAGGCCCGTCGGCGACGGCCGCCGACCCCGACGACGTGGCGCACATCGACGAGGTCGAGGGCGACGAACCACTGCTCCCCGCGCGCGTGCACCGGCCTTCCGACCTGGTGCGCCTTCTGGTGGGCGTACTCGCCGTCGCCGTACTCCTCGCCATCGCGGCCTTCGCGCACGGCACCACGTCCGGTCTCGAACAGGACATCAACAAGGGCACCGGGCAGGCCCCCGACCTGCTCATCAAGATCGCCGGGCTGGCCTCCAGCATCGCGATCCTCCTGGTGCCCGTCGCGTTCGCGATCGAGCGGCTGATCAAACGGGACGGTCTGCGGATCGCCGACGGCGTGCTGGCGGCGGTCCTCGCGCACGGAGTGACCCTCGCCACCGACCTGTGGGTCGCCAAGGCCGCTCCCGGCTCCATCCAGGAGGCGCTCACCCAGCCGTCCCCGGGCGACACCCACGCGCTGACCGACCCCGTGCACGGTTACCTCGCCCCGGTCATCGCGTACATGACGGCCGTCGGCATGTCCCGCAGACCCCGCTGGCGCGCGGTGCTGTGGATCGTGCTGCTCCTCGACGCCTTCTCGATGCTCGTCACGGGCTACACGACGCCGTTCTCGATCATCCTGACCGTCCTCATCGGCTGGACCGTCGCCTACGGCACCCTCTACGCCGTCGGTTCCCCCAACGTGCGCCCCACCGGCCGGACGCTGATGGCGGGCCTGCGGCACGTCGGCTTCCGGCCGGTGACCGCCGCCCGGCAGGAAGCGCCGTCCGACAACGTCGAGACGGGTGACCGCGGACGCCGCTATTTCGTCACGCTGGAGGACGGTCGGCCGCTCGACGTGACGGTGGTGGACCGCGAGCAGCAGGCGCAAGGCTTCTTCTACCGCGCGTGGCGCAATCTGACGCTGCGCGGCTTCGCCACCCGCAGCAGCCTCCCTTCGCTGCGGCAGGCGCTGGAGCAGGAGGCGCTGCTCGCCTACGCGGCCATCGCGGCCGGCGCAAACGCGCCCAAGCTGATCGCGACGTCGGAGCTGGGTCCGGACGCCGTGATGCTCGTCTACGAGCACACCGGCGGGCGCTCCCTGGACTCGCTGGCGGACGACGAGATCACCGACGACCTGCTGCGCGGGACCTGGGAGCAGGTACGGGCCCTGCAGTCCCGGCGCATCGCGCACCGCAGGCTGGTGGGCGACGCGATCCTGGTGGATCGTTCCGGCACGGTGATCCTCACCGACCTGCGCATCGGTGAGATCGCCGCCGGCGACCTGCTGCTGCGCATGGACATCTCCCAGCTCCTGGTGACGCTCGGCCTGCGGGTCGGTGCCGAACGCGCGGTCGCGTCGGCGGTGGCGGTCCTCGGCCCCGACACGGTGGCGGACTGCCTGCCCATGCTCCAGCCCATCGCGCTCAGCCGTTCCACCCGCGCGACCCTGCGCAGGCTGGCGCGGGAACGGGCCCAGCGCGAGCGCGAGGCGGTGCTGGAGTCGTCCCGGCAGGCCAAGCTGGCCCGCGCGGAGGCGGCCGGTCACGACGCCCCGAGCCATCCGGCGGAGCAGACCGGCAAAGCCACCCAGACCGACAAGGCGGACAAGAAGGCCGTACGTGCCGAGCAGCGGGCCGAGAAGCGGGCCGTGGACGAGGCCGTCGAGGAGGCCCGCGAGGAGGACCTGCTCACCCAGATCCGCCACGCGGTGCTGCGCATCAGGCCGCAGGCCCCCGTCGAGCCGGCCCGGCTGGAGCGGGTGCGGCCGCGCACGCTGATCAGCTTCATCGCCGGCGCGATCGGCGCCTACTTCCTGCTCACCCAGCTCACCCACATCGAGTTCGGCCCGCTGATCTCGAACGCCCAGTGGGGCTGGGTGGCCGCGGCCGTGCTGTTCTCGGCGGCGAGCTACGTCGCGGCGGCGATGGCCCTGCTGGGTTTCGTACCCGAGCGGGTGCCGTTCCTGCGGACCGTGGCCGCGCAGGTCGCCGGGTCGTTCGTGAAGATCGTCGCCCCCGCCGCGGTCGGCGGCGTCGCCCTGAACACCCGCTTCCTGCAACGCGCGGGCGTGCGCCCCGGGCTCGCGGTGGCGAGTGTCGGCGCGTCCCAGCTGTTCGGGCTCGGCTGCCACATCCTGATGCTGCTGTCCTTCGGCTATCTGACCGGCACCGAGAAGACACCGTCGCTGTCGCCGTCCCGGACCGTCATCGCGGGTCTGCTGACGGTGGCGGTGCTGGTGCTCGTGGTGACGTCGGTGCCGTTCCTGCGCAAATTCATCGTCACGCGCGTGCGGTCGCTCTTCGCCGGTGTCGTGCCGCGCATGCTGGACGTGCTGCAGCGGCCGCAGAAGCTGATCACCGGCATCGGCGGCATGCTGCTGCTCACCGCCTGTTTCGTGATGTGCCTGGACGCCTCGATCCGCGCCTTCGGTGACGAGTCGTCGTCCATCAGCCTGGCCAGCGTCGCGGTCGTCTTCCTCGCAGGCAACGCGCTCGGGTCCGCCGCGCCGACGCCCGGCGGTGTGGGCGCGGTGGAGGCGACGCTGACGGTGGGCCTGATCGCCGTCGGCCTCCCCAAGGAGGTCGCCGCGCCCGCGGTGCTGCTCTACCGGCTGCTCACCCTGTGGCTGCCGGTACTGCCGGGCTGGCTGGTCTTCAACCACCTCACGCGCAAAGAGGCGCTGTAACCGGATACGGGAAAGGCGCTCCGTACCCGGTACGGACCTGGCGCCGCGGCCGTACCTCGTACGGCCCTGGCCCCGCGCGGGTGCTCGCGCGCGACCGCACGATGGACGCATGCCGAATCCCTCCCGGCTGCGCGCCGCCGCCCTGACCGCCACCGCCGCCGCGCTGTCCGTCCTGCTGATGGGCTGCGGCGGCGGGTCGCAGGAGGACGACGAGGACCTGTCGGGCCAGAAGCTGCACTGGAAGGACTGCCCGGCACCGTCCGAGGCCGAGGGCGGCGGCGCCGCCCCCTCCTCGCTGCCGGACGGCGACGAGTGGCAGTGCACCACCATGAAGGCGCCGCTCGACTGGGACGACCCCGAGGGCGACACGATCGGCCTCGCGCTGATCCGGGCCGAGGCCAGTGGCGCGGCGGAGAGGCGGATCGGATCACTCGTCTTCAACTTCGGCGGTCCGGGCGGCTCGGGCGTCACCACCCTGCCCGCGTTCGGCCAGGACTACGCGAAACTGCGCACCCGCTACGACCTGGTCAGCTTCGATCCGCGCGGCGTCGGCCGCAGCGACCCCGTCGAGTGCCTGGACGACGAACAGCTCGACACCTATTTCCAGCAGGACGCCACGCCCGACGACCGGGCCGAGCGCACCGAGTTCGTGGACAACACGGAGGAGTTCAACGCGGCCTGCGAGAAGCACTCGAAGAAGATCCTTCCGCATGTCCGCACGACCGACGCCGCCCGCGACATGGACCTGATGCGCCAGGTACTCGGCGACGAGAAGCTGCACTACTTCGGCATCTCCTACGGCACCGAACTCGGCGGCGTCTACGCCCACCTCTTCCCCCGGCACGTGGGCCGTGCCGTCTTCGACGCGGTCGTCGACCCGACGCAGACCGCGGAACAGGGCTCGCTGGGCCAGGCCAGGGGTTTCCAGCTGGCGCTCGACAACTTCGCCGAGGACTGTGTGTCGAAGGTCGAGGACTGCCCCATCGGGGACACCGCCGAGGACGTCGAGGCGCGCATCGCCCGCCTGCTGAAGGACCTCGACCGCAAGCCGATCCCGGGGGTCTTCCCCCGCGAACTCACCGAGACCGCCGCGACGGGCGGCATCGCGCAGGCGCTGTACTCGAAGGACTTCTGGGAGTACCTCACCGAGGGCCTGGAGCAGGCGTACGACGGGGACGGGCGGGTCCTCATGGTGCTGTCGGACGCGTTGAACGGGCGCAACGAGGACGGCGAGTACAGCAACATCACCGCCGCCAACGTCGCCATCAACTGCGCCGACGACAAACCGCGGTACGACCCGGCGTACGTGGAGGACAAGCTCCCCGAGTTCCGGGACGCCTCCCCGCTGTTCGGCGACTACCTCGCCTGGTCCATGCTGAGCTGCACGGACTGGCCGGTCGCCGGAGCCGCCGACCATCCGGACGTCCACGCGCCGGGTGCGGCGCCGATCCTGGTGATCGGCAACACCGGCGACCCCGCGACGCCCTACGAGGGCGCCGGGAGGATGGTGGACGCGCTCGGCGAGGGCGTCGGCGTCGAACTGACCTACAAGGGCCAGGGGCACGGCGCCTACGACAGCAAGAACAGGTGCGTGCAGGACGCGGTGCACGGCTACCTGCTCGACGGAAAGGTACCGGCGGCCAAGACCGTGTGCTCCTAACCGCGGACGCTGCCACAGGTTGAAAGAAGTAGCAGGTCAGAGCGTTATCCACAGGCGTCGGCGGGTGCTGCCCGCGCCACCTACCATGGCAGGAACGCCATCCGCCGCACGGCGCGGACGGCTTGGCAGGGGGGAGAGGACATGGCGCGTCTCGTCCGGTGGACGGCTCTGACGGCCGCCGCCGCACTGCTCACGGCGGGCTGCAGCGGCGGCTCGTCCGACGAGGACAAGGACGACGGGGGCAGGAGCAGCGCGGGACCTTCGGCGGCGGCCCCGTCCGGAGTGCCGGAGGCACTGGCGTCCCAGACGCTGGACTGGGCCCGTTGCGACGGCACCGACGATGCCCCGGCACCGGACGGCGACTGGCGGTGCGCCACGCTGAAGGCACCGCTGGACTGGTCCGACCCGGACGGCGAGACGATCGATCTCGCGCTGATCCGGTCCCGGGCGAGCGGGGACGACCGCATCGGCTCCCTGCTGTTCAACTTCGGCGGCCCGGGCGCTTCCGGCGTCTCCACGATGCCGTCCTACGCCGACATCGTCTCCTCCCTGCACGAGCGGTACGACCTGGTGAGCTGGGACCCGCGCGGGGTGGCCGCCAGCGAGGGCGTCCGCTGCCGCACCGACGAGGCGATCGAGGCCGCCGAGGCGGTGGACTCCACGCCGGACACCCCGGCCGAGGAGCAGGCCTATTTGAAAGATGCCGCCGACTTCGGCAAGGGCTGCGAGAAGGCCGCCGGCAAGCTCATGGAACACGTCTCGACCACGGACACCGCCCGCGACATGGACCTGATGCGGCACGTCCTGGGCGACAAGAGGATGCACTACTTCGGCATCTCCTACGGCACCGAACTCGGCGGCGTCTACGCCCATCTGTTCCCCAAGCACGTGGGGCGCGTGATCCTCGACGCGGTGGTGGACCCGGCCGCCGACACGATGGCCCACGCCGAGAACCAGGCCAGGGGCTTCCAGCGCGCGCTGGACGACTACCTGGAGTCGACCGGGCAGGAACCCGAACAGGGGTCGCGGAAGATCGCCGACCTGCTGGAGCGGCTGGACGCCGAGCCGCTGCCCACGTCCTCGCCGGGGCGTGAGCTGACGCAGACCCTCGCGCTCACCGGCATCGTGCTGCCGCTGTACAGCGAGAGCGGCTGGCCGGCCCTGACCAGTGCGCTGAAGGCGGCCGAGGAGGGCGACGGCTCGGAGTTGCTGGCCCTCGCCGACGGCTACAACGAGCGTGGTCCCTCGGGGCGCTACGGCACGACGACCCACTCCCAACGGGTCATATCGTGCCTGGACGACAAGCAGCGGCCGACCGCGGAGGAGACGAAGAAGCTGCTGCCGAGGTTCGAGAAGGTCTCCCCCGTCTTCGGCGCCTTCCTCGGCTGGGACACCGCCGGGTGGTGCCACGACTGGCCGGTGGCCGGTCAGCACGAGACCCCGGAGGTGAGCGCGCCCGGCGCGGCCCCGATCCTGGTGGTCGGCAACACGGGCGACCCGGCCACGCCCTACGAGGGCGCCCGCAGGATGGCGGACGAGCTGGGCAAGGACGTCGGTGTGGTGCTGACCTGGAAGGGCGAGGGGCACGGTGCCTACGGGAACGGGAGCGACTGTGTCGACTCCGCGGTGGACGCCTACCTGCTGAAGGGGACGGTGCCGAAGGACGGCAAGGTCTGCTCATGACGGCGGCGGGGGCTTCGGGCACCTGCGGTGCGCGAAACCCCCGCCGTCCGGAAAGCGGGTTCGGAAGCCGGTCAGTAGACGGGCTTCTCCGGCTCGATCTGGTTGACCCAGCCGATCACGCCGCCGCCGACGTGGACGGCGTCCGAGAAGCCGGCGGACTTGAGGACCGCGAGGACTTCCGCACTGCGGACACCCGTCTTGCAATTCAAGACGATCTTCTTGTCCTGCGGGAGGCTTTCGAGGGCGGAGCCCATGAGGAACTCGTTCTTCGGGATCAGCCGGGCGCCCGGGATGGAGACGATCTCGAACTCGTTCGGCTCGCGGACGTCGATGAGCTCGATGTTCTCGCCGTCGTCGATCCACTCCTTGAGCTGCTTGGGAGTGATCGTGGAGTCGGCGGCGGCCGCCTGGGCCTCCTCGGACACGACGCCGCAGAAGGCCTCGTAGTCGATGAGCTCGGTGACGGTCGGGTTCTCGCCGCAGACCGCGCAGTTGGGGTCCTTGCGGACCTTGACCTGGCGGTAGGTCATCTCCAGGGCGTCGTAGATCATCAGGCGGCCGAGCAGCGGCTCGCCGATGCCCGCGAGGAGCTTGATGGCCTCGTTGGTCTGGATGGAGCCGATGGACGCGCACAGCACGCCCAGGACGCCGCCCTCGGCGCAGGAGGGCACCATGCCGGGGGGCGGGGGCTCCGGGTAGAGGCAGCGGTAGCAGGGTCCGTGCTCGGACCAGAAGACGGAGGCCTGGCCGTCGAAGCGGTAGATCGAACCCCAGACGTAGGGCTTGTTCAGCAGCACGCAGGCGTCGTTGACCAGGTAGCGGGTCGCGAAGTTGTCCGTGCCGTCGACGATCAGGTCGTACTGGCTGAAGATGTCCATCACGTTGTCGGCCTCGAGCCGCTCCTGGTGAAGGATCACCTCCACCAGCGGGTTGATGCCCTGGATGGTGTCACGGGCGGACTCGGCCTTGGGCCGGCCGATGTCGGCCTGGCTGTGGATGACCTGCCGCTGCAGGTTCGACTCGTCGACCTCGTCGAACTCGATGATGCCGAGCGTGCCGACACCGGCTGCCGCCAGGTACATCAGGGTCGGCGAACCGAGGCCGCCCGCGCCCACGGCGAGCACCTTGGCGTTCTTCAGCCGCTTCTGCCCGTCCATCCCCACATCGGGGATGATCAGGTGGCGGGAGTACCTGCGGACCTCGTCTACGGTGAGCTCGGCGGCCGGCTCGACCAGGGGTGGCAGCGACACGGGGACTCCGTTGGTCGGTCAGTAATTACGGTTGTTCTCCAAGTAACACTGCCATGGCCTTTTTCATTCCGAGACTCCCGTCCCGACCCGCGAGACGATTTCGTCCCAGTAGCCGGGCATCGTCTCCCAGGGGTCGGCCCGGCCGCCGCGGTCCGTGCGGTCGGTGAAGCAGATCGTCGCGGCCCCCTGCCAACGGGCGATGCGCAGCGCTTCCTCCAGGTGTCCGCGCGGCAGGCCGTGTACGAAGTGGCAGAAGCGCTCGGGCGGATAGTCGGCGCTCCACTCGGCCGCCTGGGACCAGCGGTAGTCGGCCCAGGTGCCCGAGAAGGTGACGAGCTGGTCGGCGTTCTCGGCGTAGCCCGGGCAGGGGTGGGTGCCGTGACCGAGGACGATGTGGGCATCGTCACGGATCGCCCGCAGGGTGGTGACCGTGCGGCGGACCTCGGGGAGGGCGGCCCGGTCGGAGGGGCAGTGGGCGAGGAGGAACCCGTCGACCTGGTACCAGTCGAGGTATCGGTGGGCGTCGGAGATCTGCTCGCCGAGGCTGCGGGCTCCGTACGCGGCGTCGAGATGGCCGAGGACGCGGATGCCCGCGTTGCGCAGGCGGCCGGCGGCCTCCAGGCATCGCGGGTCGGGGTGCGCACCGGGGCCGTCGGCGATGTTGAGGACGACCCAGTGCAGCGGGGTGCCGGGGCAGGTGAGGCCGGCCCACTCGTCGGGGGCGACGAGAGGGTGGGCCAGCCCCGGGACACCGAGGCCGGTGCGGACGCCGGTGCTCGCGACGCCTGCTTTGGTACTGGTCAGATACGACATGCCGCCTCCATCCAGATGTCGGCGAGGGACTCTTCGAGGGCGATCCGGGGCCGCCAGCCGAGCCGGTCGCGTGCGGTGCGCACATCGGCCTGCTGCCAGCTGCCGCAGCCGTCGGGGTACGGGTGCGGGGCGGGGGTCGCGTGCTCGGGGTCGGTGCGCTCGCCGCGGTTTTGGAGAGGGTCCGGGCGGTGCTGGCCGAGGGCGTCGCTCCGGTGGTGGCCGAGGGCGTCGACACGGTGGCCGAGGGACTCCGTACGGGGGTGGCCGATCGTGGGCCGCAGCGCGCCGGGGGGCGCGTCCAGTTCGTGCAGGGCGCCGCCGTAGCCGGCGACCCTGGCGAGGGTGGCGGCGGCGTCGCGCAGCCGGACGGCGCGGCCGGAGCCGATGTTGATGACGCCCTGCGCGGCGGAGAGCGAGGCGGCGTGCACCGCTCGCGCGACGTCGCGGACGTCGACGAAGTCCCGCTGGGCGCCGAGGCCGCCGAGCCGGAGTTCGCCGTCGCCGGACTGCATCGCGCGGCGCATGGCCTCGGCGAGCCTGCCGAGCGGGGAGCCGGCGGGCGTACCGGGCCCCGCGGGCGAGAAGACCCGCAGGACGACGGCGTCCAGACCGGAGCCGAGGACGAGTTCGGTCGCGGCGAGTTTGCTGACGCCGTAGGGACCGCCGGGACGGGGGACGGCGTCCTCCGCGGTCGAGGAGCCGGGCTGGCTGGGTCCGTACTCCGCGCTGCAGCCGACCTGCACCAGACGGGCGCCGCAGCCGCTGCGGCGCAGGGCCTCGCAGACGGTCGCGACGGCGACGGTGTTGTGCCGGGTGAGTTCGCGTGCGCCGCCCCGGGTGGCGCCCGCGCAGTTGACGACGACTCCGGGATGGACCGCGTCAAGGAAGCGGGTGAGGGCGCCCGGGCTTCCGGTGGCGAGGTCGAAGCGGACGTCGGCGTCGTCACCGCGGCCGAGGGCGGTGAGCTGGACGGCGGGGTCGGCGAGCAGACGGTCGGCGACGAAGCGGCCGATGTAGCCGTTGGCTCCGATCAGCAGGACTCTCATCGGGCGGCTCCCGGTGCCGAGGCGTCGGGTCGGGAGGTGGTCATCTGGGGGCTCCTTCAAGGGGTGATGCGAGGGTGTTGCGGACGGTTGGGGGGCTGTCCGTGCGCGCGCTCACCGCGTTCGCTCCGTCGAGGCGTGGGCCGAGGCCCTGGTCAGGCGACGGCACGCGTGGACGAGGAGGGTGAGAGCACCGATGCCGCAGGCGGCCGTCGGGACACCGGCCGGGCCGCAGGCGGCGACCAGTGCCTCCACGGGGGCGGACAGGAAGCCGCAGCCGGGGAGGCGGCCGGCGAACACCGTGGCCAGGGCGGCCGCCTCCGCGGCGGCAGTGGCGGTGAGGACGAGCGGGCCGGCGTGGGTGTGACCGTGCACGCCGAGCAGCCGGGCGAGCAGCAGCAGGGCGCCCAGACCGAGTCCCTGGGACCAGTCGGCGGGTTCGCCGAGCACGGCGCCGGTCAGCGTGAGCAGAGCCGCCAGGGCTCCCAGCCACAGGGCGAACGCGCCGAGCAGCAGGGGACGCACGGAGGCGGAGAAGTCGGTGAGACCCCGGCTGGACGACAGTTTGCGGCGGGCGCCCGCGGCGAAGAGGTGGGCGCAGCCGGCCGCGGGCGCGTAGGACAGCGCGAGCGCCAGGACGGGGGCGAGGGTGACGGGCCACGCGCCGTCGGCCGTGCCGTCCGGGAGGCCGTCGGGGCCGCCGCTGACCGCGGTCCGCAGGAGCCCGTCGCCGAGGAGGGCGTAGCCGAGGAGCCAGCAGGTCCAGGTGCTGGTGGTGCGCGTCGCGGCGCTCAGCGGCCCGCGGCGCAGTGCCGCGCCCAGGGCCAGGGTGACTGCGAGGACTCCGACGGCGGCCGCGATCAGGCGCGGGCGGCCGTCGGTCAGGCGCAGTCCGGCCACGGTGGCGGCGCACAGCACGCCGGGCAGCAGGGCGAGGACGAATGCGGCGGCGCGGGGTCCGCCCGGCCGGGGCGCCGGCCCGTCCTCGGGGCGTGCGGGGGTGTCGCCGTCGCGCGGGACCCGGGCGTACATCTCTTCCGCGAGGGAGAACACGTCCCGGTGGCGGAAGCGGGCGGCGGTCCGGTCGGTGACGCCGTGCGCCTCCAGGCCCGCCGCGATCTCCAGGGGGTCCACGGCACGTTCGCACAGTTCGCGGTGCCGGTGCAGCAGCCCCTTCACGGGGTCCGCGGCGGAGCGGCGGACGGCGCCGGCTTCCCGAGGGACCGCGCTTCCCTCCGGGCCCCCGCCCGGGCCCGTGCCGCGCGGGGTCCCGGGCCGGTCCAGTTCGCCGAGGCCGCTCATCGGGACGCTCCCTCGGCCGCCGAAACGGGTGCCGTGGCCCGGACCGGGCCGCCGTCCGTCGCCCAGCCGGGACCGGTCCGGACCGCGCCGGGACCGCCCCGGGCCGCGACCCGGGCCGTGGCGTCGCTCCAGCGACCGGGGACGTGGGCCTCGGCGGGGACGCCGAAGGGCAGGGGTTCACCGGTGTCGTCGAGGACGACTCGGCGTACCGGTGTACGCGAGAGGATCTCCAGGTAAATGCCGTGAAATGCCGTGATGTTCTGCTCGACGGTGAACAGCTCCAGTGCGCGGGCACGGGCGGCGGCGCCCAGGCGTTCGCGGCGCTCGGGGTCGCGCAACAGCGCGACACACGCCTCGGCGAGCGCCCGCGGATTGCGCGGGGGTACGACGAGTCCGGTGCCGCCGATGGCCTCCACCACCGCGCCGACGTCCGTGGACACCGTCGCCCGGCTGCAGAACATGGCCTCGACGAGCGCGGTCGGGAACCCTTCGACGACGCTGGAGAGCACCACCAGGGCCCCCGAGGCGTAGGCGTCGGCTCGGGAGGGCAGTTCGGGTCCGCCGGTCTCCTCGAAGGAGACCGGGTTGCGGCCGACGGCGTGCGGACCGTCGGCCTCGTCCGGGAAGAGCTGCGCCGCCAGTCCCTTGCAGTGGGCCAGGTAGGCGACGCCCTCGGGGCCGGAGGGGGCACCGACGATCCTGAGCCGCGAACCGGGCTCCGCCCTGCGCACCTCCGCGAACGCGTGCAGCAGCGAGACCAGGTCCTTGGCCGGTTCGACGCGGCCGACCCAGACGAGGGTCTGCGGGTCGGCGCACCCCGGGGACTCCCCCGCCTCCGCGAAGGGAGCCGCGTCCATGCCCGGGTGGACCGTGCGCAGCTTGGCCCGGTCGGCGCCGCAGCGCTCCTGCCAGCGACGGGTATGGGTGTTGCCCGGGGTGACCACGGCCGCACGCCGGTAGGTCTCGGTGGCCAGCCGACCGTGGAAGGCGGCGAGCAGCGACCGTATCGCGGGCGAGGAATCGGGTTCCGTGAGGTAGTGCGTCCGCAGCCGCACGCCGTACTCGGTGACGAGCAGCGGCACGTCGCAGAAGTGCCGGGCGAGCAGGCCCGGGAGGGCACCCGTGCCACCGGAGGCCGCGTGGCACAGGTCCACCGAGCCGAGGTCGTCGTCCTCGTACCAGTCGAGGGACAGGGGGCGCAGGGCGCGTTCGAGGCGCGCGGCGACGGCCAGCAGATCGGGAACGCGCGCCTCGCGCGCGGAGCGGTGGGCGCCGGGCGCACGACAGGCGCGTTCCAGGGCGCGTACGGCGGTCTCCGAGCGGAGCGCGGTGGGCAGTCCGCCCTCGTCGCGGGCGAGTTCGGCGAGGCCGTACAGCGCACTGGCGAAACGGTCCGCCTCAAGGGCCGACTGCCCTTCCGGCCCCCCATCCGAGCCCCTGGCCTCCGAGCCCCTGGCCTCCGAACTCCTGGCCTCCGATCTCCTGGCCGGATCCCCGGGGGCGGCGGTGCACAGGGCCGTGGCCAACTCGCCGTAGCACTCGGCGAAGCGCCGGCGCGCGCGCCGTCCGTGGACGATTCCGTCGTCCACGGATTCCCACAGCGGAGCGGTGCGCACCCGGCCGACCTGCGGCGGCAGCGGCACCCAGCCCCCGTCCTCCTCACGCTCGCTGCGGCTGAGCGCGTAGACGTCGAACTCGTGGTGCTCCAGACCGCGCACGAGCCGGTCGCACCAGAGCCCGGCCTCACCGCTCACATACGGATAGCCACCCTCCGTAAGCAGTCCGATGCGCACGCGCGCACCCCCGATCTCCCGTTTGGGGAGCCGCCGTTGGCCCGGCGGCTCGCAGCGGGACGAACGTATGCGGACAAGGAGGTGGGGGGGGGGGGGGGGGGGCCGGGCCCCCCGGGGGGGCGGGGTCACGGCGTGAGAAAAAACCCGCGGGGCCCGG
>NZ_JBHWKU010000017.1:88450-93785 GCF_042730645.1 Streptomyces sp. NPDC059906 | reverse complement strand
GCCCGGGCCCCCCCCCCCCCCCCCCCCCCCCCCCGGGCGGGCGGGGGCGGGGGCGGGGGGGCGGGGGGGGTTCCTCTGTTTGCGCCCGGGGGGGGGGGGGGTTGGGCTGTCCCCCCCCCCCCCCACCAAAAGGGGTGAACGGTCGTAACTTTCCCGTGCGAGGCGCGTTCGGTCGCGCTAAGAGATCAAGCGGTCACCACACGTGACGCGTGGGCCCGAACTGGCCGTCAGCCGTTCGGATAGGCCCAGGCGTTGGGGCGGCAGTCGATTCCGTCGTGGTCGACGAATTTCGTCTGCTGCTGCATGACCGGGGCGAGTTCGCCGTCCTTGTCGCAGGTGACGTGGTTGTAGCCGATGCGGTGACCGACCTCGTGGTTGATCAGCATCTGCCGGTACGCGTGGATCGCGTCGCCGTACGGCGCGGCGCCCTGGGCCCAGCGGTAGGCGTTGATCATCACGCGCTGGGTGGCGGCCGAGTCGCAGGAGACGTTGTCCTCGGTGGTGTCCAGGCCCGACTTGGCGCACCACTCGGCGGTGGTGCCGGGGCTGGCCAGCGTGAGGACGAAGTTGGGCTGGCCCGTCTCGATGCGCTCGAAGGTGCGGGCGCCGTTGTGGGACCAGCTCCGGTCGTCGTTGAGGGTCTTCTGCACGGCCTCGGCGAAGAGTTCGCCGTCGAGGCCGAGCCCCTGCTCCACGTCGATGCGGTAGGTGTACTTCTGCCCCTTCCCGGTCCCCTTGGCGATGCCCGGGATCGCGTCGAACTTCCCCGAGGCCTTGAGGGTGGCTCCCAGCGGGTACGTCCTGTCCATCTTCTGCTCGTACGTCAGCGGTTTCGCGGAGGCGGACGCGGAGGGCGTCGGCCGTTCGTCGTCGCGTGACGCCGGGTCGTGGGCACCGCGGGCCTGGTCGGTGGCGGACTGCGCGCGCGTGTCGCTCCCGTCCGACCCGTCGGCGACCTGACCGGCCACGACGACGGCCAGCACGGTGGTGACGGCGGCCGCCGCGATACCGGTGAAGGTCCGGCCCTTGGCCCCCTTGACCGGTGCGGGTTCACCGGTGGGCGGCTCGTCGTCGGCGTCCGCCTCGGCACCGCCGGGGATGCCGCCGCCTCCGGAGGCGCCCCCGTCCGCGGCGCTCCAGTCGGTGACGGAGGCGTACGGGTCGGCGGGCCGGGCGGCGCCGGGGGTACGGCCGCGGGGGCGGACCGCGAAGACGTCGTCGTCCGCGCCGAAGGCGTCCAGGTAGTCCTGCCGCGGCCCGTCCGCCGGCGCCTGCCGCTGCCTCGGGAAGGGCGAGCCCGGTCCGGACGGCGAGCCGGGTCCGGACGGCGAGGGCGGCGTGAAGGACGCGGGGGCCCCGGTGCGCGGTCCCGCCACCGATCCGTGCTCGGCAGCGGCACCGGGCCGCGGGGCCGCCTCGCCCCAGCCTCCGCCGGGTTCCCGCTGCTCGGGGTGACCGCCCCGGACCCGCGGCACGCCGTGCGCCGGGGTGCCGTCGGAAAACCTGGGGACACCGTGCGCCGGGGTGCCGTCGGGGTACCTCGGGACACCGTGCGCCGGGGTGCCGTCGGGGTACCTGGGGACGCCCTGCGTCGGCGTACCGTCCGCCGTCCGCGGAAAACCGTGGGCCGGCGTCTCGTCCGGGAATCGCGCCCCCGGGCCCTCTCCCGGGCCGGGACCCGCGTACCCCTGGCGGGCACCCGGGACATCGCCCGGAGCCGCCCCGCGTGGCGCCGCCCCCTCGCCCCCCTGTGACTGGTGGGGCCACTGTGCCTGATGAGTTCCCTGCGGCCGGTACGGCCCCTGTGGCTCCTGCGACGGCTCGTTCGTCCGGCGCGGGTCGGGCCGACCGGCCCGGTTCTCACGTGTTGCGGCGGTGTCCGCGGCGTCTGCCTTCGGAGCGGGCCCGCGGCGGCTGTGGCGTCCCACGTCGCGCCTCAGCCTCCTGACGTCTGGTTGGCGGGCTCGTCGTCGACGGCCCCGTCGGTCCTTTCGCCACCCGCCGGCTTCCCGGTGCCCACCGCGTCCGCGGTGCCCACCGTGTCCGAGGCAGCCGCGGTGTCCGCGGTGTCCGCGAGGAGTTCGCGGAACGCCGTGGCAACGGCCTCCGGATACTCCATCATCGCCACGTGTCCCGCGTCCGGCAGGGTCAGCAGCCGGGAGTCACGGAAGGCGCGGGCGGCCCGCTGGGCCATGCGGTAGCCGACGAGTTGGTCCCGTCCACCGTAGACCAGGAGCGTGGGTGCGAGAACCCGCTCGGCCTGTCGCCACAGTCCGTGCCGGCCGCCCACCGTGTACGCGTTGACGAGTCCCCGGGTGGAACGCGCCATCGCGTCCCAGAAGTACGGCAGCCGCAGCCGCCGTTCCATCTCCTCCACCGCGTTGCGGAAACCTTCCGGCGTCACCCGCCCCGGGTCCCCGTGGCAGAGCGCCGTCACGCCACGGACCCGCTGCTCCGCGGTCCACTCCCGGGTGAGCCGGTTGAACAGCGGAACCACCCCCGGCAGCGCCAGCAGCCCCGTCGGTACGGCGCTGCGCTGCACGCGGATCTCCGGCAGCGCGGGCGACACGAGGGTCAGCGTCCGCACCAGGTCGGGACGCACGGCGGCGACGCGGGTGACGACGGCACCGCCGAGCGAGTTCCCGAACAGGTGCACGGGACCGCGCCCGGACGCGTCGAGATGGCGGACGACCGCGCGCGCGTGGCTCGTGATCGAGTAGTCACCGTCGTCCGGCGGCGGGGAGTCGCCGAAGCCGGGCAGGTCGAGGGCCTCGCTGTGGACGACGCCGTCCAGCAGCGGCATGAGCGCCGACCAGTTCTGCGAGGAGCCGCCGAGGCCGTGGACGTAGAGGGCGGGCGGCAGTCCCTCGCGGGCGGGCCGCCTCGACCGCACCGTCAGGGTGATGCCGGGGAGGTGGACCGACCTGAGCCGCTCCCCGTCCGCGACCCTGACGGCCGCGACCTTCGGCAGCACGTTGGCGGGCGGCACGGACGGCGGCTCGGTCGAAGGCATGCGGCAATATTACGAGATGATCACGCAGTGGTTCATGTGTTCGCCGTCACAAGCGCTGCTGCGGCGGCGCGTCGACCGGGTAGGGATGCCGTCGGCGCCGGGACCGGGCCCGCAAGACCGGGAGCGGCGACGCATGGCGTCCGGATCGGGTGTCTCCTAGGCTCGTGAGGTGGGCACCCGCGTGTGACCCCTGCACCCCGGGGACGTCCGTAGGAAGGGAGCCCAGCATGACCGTCGACCCGACCGACCCCGACACCTTCGACGACGAGGCACAGGCGCCGGATCCGGAGGACCGCGACGTCGAGGCGCCCGACGCCGACGCCGCCGAGCAGCGGGCGGACGTCGGACAGGACCGCGACGAGCCGCTGACCGGCGTCGAGGCGGACCGCGCCAACGAGGCCGACCTGGCCGAGCAGGCCCGGGTCGTCTCGCACGACGAGGACGACTACCGCTGATCACCGAAAGGGAGGCCGATCTTTGCCCGGTCTGGCTCCTTTTGAAACCTGTTGTGCGGCTTTCGCCACCGTCCGGTCCGTGAAATTCTGCGCTCGCAGCACACACACCACGGTTACCGAAAAGTACGATGTCGACGCGGCGCACACCGCACGAGGACGACTATGGGAGGCGGCGTGACAGCCATCGAGCAGACAGAGGCGGTACGCCCGCGGGGCACACGCCTTCCCCGCCGAGCCCGACGCAACCAGCTGCTGGGCGCCGCACAGGAAGTGTTCGTGGCCCAGGGCTACCACGCGGCCGCGATGGACGACATCGCCGAGCGCGCCGGCGTCAGCAAGCCGGTGCTCTACCAGCACTTCCCCGGCAAGCTCGACCTCTACCTCGCCCTGCTGGACCAGCACTGCGAGGCACTGATCCAGTCCGTGCGCAGCGCGCTGGCGTCGACCTCCGACAACAAGCAGCGCGTCCGGGCGACGATGGACGCGTACTTCGCCTACGTCGAGGACGACGGCGGCGCCTTCCGCCTGGTCTTCGAGTCGGACCTGACCAACGAGCCCGCCGTGCGCGAGCGCGTGGACAAGGTGACGAACGAGTGCGCGGAGGCGATCTGCGACGTCATCGCCGAGGACACCGGCCTCTCGCGCGCGGAGTCGATGCTGCTGGCCTCGGGACTGGGCGGTCTCGCGCAGGTGGTGGCGCGGTCCTGGCTGCACAGCGACCGCAGCGTGCCCCGCGACCAGGCGGTGCAGCTGCTGACCTCGCTGGCCTGGCGGGGCATCGCCGGCTTCCCGCTGCACGGCACCGAGCAGCACTGAGGCGGCGGCGTCGGTTCTGTTCCCCTCGGCTGTTCGCTCCTGGCGTTCTCGGACGCTGCGTGTACGTCCCCTCACCGGGCTAATGTGTGCTGGTACGGCGCGGAAGGTCGCGCACTTACTGACCGTCGGAGGGACATAGCCGTGGAGGTCAAGATCGGCGTGCAGCACGCGCCGCGCGAGATCGTTCTGGAGAGCGGTCAGAGCGCCGAGGAGGTCGAGCGCGTGGTGGGCGAGGCACTGGCCGGCAAGTCGCAGCTGCTGAGCCTCGTGGACGAACACGGCCGCAAGGTCCTGGTGCCGGCCGACCGGCTCGCCTACATCGAGATCGGCGAGCCGGCCCCGCGCAAGGTGGGCTTCGGCGCGCTGTAGCCGCCTCACGCGGGACGACGGACGTAGCACGGGTGGGGCCCGGCGGTGACACACCGCCGGGCCCCACCCGTTTTCGCGTTCTCGCTCCCGCTCCTGCTTCCGTTCACGGGCGGAGCACAGTTCACCCACAGGGGGAGGATTGTATTCCGCAGGTCAGGGGTAAGTCGGCTGTGACCGTTTGGGGCAGGCCGGCCGTGTGGGAGGGACCCCGACATGATCTTGGAAGCGCTCAGCGCCGCACTCCTCGGCCTCGCCCTGGCATGGGCGGCCGCGCACCGTCTGCCCCACCGCCTGCCCGCCCCGCTCCTCGTCCTGCCGACCGGTGTCGCCGGGGCCCTCTTCGGGGCGTTCGTCACGCACACCGCGCTGGGCGCCGGGGGGCTCGTGCCCGTGCTGCTGGGTTCGGCGACGGTCTCCGCGGCCTCGCTGTCGCTGCTGCTGCGCCCCGCGGGAAGGCTCCGCCGCAGTTCGGCCACCGCCTGACCGGCAGGCCGCCGTGCCGGGTCGGCCCGGGCCACGGCTCACGGCCCGCGTACTGGCTCACGGCCCGAGCGGTGGCGCACCGCCCGGCCGACGGCGTCAGGCGGCCAGACCCAGCGCCGCCATCCCGCCCCACGGGAGGCTCCGCCGCAGTTCGGCCACCGCCTGACCGGCAGGCCGCCGTACCGGGTCGGGCCCGGGC